>JBCAZN010000086.1:0-8140 GCA_038533035.1 Pseudomonadota bacterium | reverse complement strand
AGTTGCAGGGTGCCCCGCGGTCGCAGAACACCCTGTTGCTTGGTACTGACGGTTTATTTTGACGGGAGGGACGTTACGGCACGATCTTCGTCGCGACTCCCGAGTAGTTGCTTTCCTCATCCGCACTGTTGATCGCCGTCGCCACGAAGTAGTAGGTACCAGGCGACAGATTGTCGACCGTGTAGGTAGTGACACTGGGGTTACCGATCGACACGGAATTCGGATAGTTGCCGACACTCGTGCCCCAGTAAAGATTGTAGCCTGCAAGATCGGTCAGCGTGGTGCCATCCTCGTTAAGCGTCGGCGCCGTCCAGTCCAGCGTCACGGAGCCGAGGCTAATCGCATTTACTGTAATGGCAAACTCCGATAAAGACGCACTGAGTTGGCCATCCGACACCGTAATGATGATGCTCGAATAGACGCCGACGTCGGCCGCCACAGGAGTACCTGAAAGCTCACCCGTCGAGGAATTGAAACTTGCCCAGGACGGAAGGCCGGAAATCGAAAACGTCAGAGTGTCGCCATCCGGATCGCTCGCCGTTGGCGTGAAGCTGTACGCCTGCCCCTCGGTAACGCTCGCTGCCGGTGTGCCGGAAATTTGCGGCGCGTTGTTACTCTCATTTACGGTAATCTGGAAAGCTGCCAGACTCGCCGAAAACTCGCCGTCGCTGACGGAAATCAAGATATTCGGGTAGTTTCCAACATCGTTAGCAGCCGGGGTTCCTGACAACTCGCCCGTACTTGAATTGAAATTCGTCCAGGACGGGGCGCCGGATACGCTGAACGTCAACACATCGCCATCTGGATCGGACGCCGTGGGCGTAAACGTGTAGGCGCCGCCAACCTGCACTGAAGTGGCGGGCGTACCTTGTATCGTCGGCGCAAGATTGTCTGGCGCCAGATCCCCGTTGGTGCGCGCAATAGCGTTTACCAGATCTATGGTGGCCGCATCGGCGCCGGCAATGGACGCCAGCACCGTACTGAGTATCGATCGGTAGCCTGACGGCAAAGCGACACGAATTGTTGACGCAGTCTGGCCTGCCTGGATGTCAGAGATGACGGTATGCAGTTGTCTGATCGCCGGATCTTCATTGACGGCGAATGCCGCGGCGAGACCGATGCGAGCCTTGGCAATCATGTCAGCCGTTGCTGGCAACTGGTCCAATGTCCGGGACGGCGGACCGGACAATACCTGATCGATCGCGGAGCTCATCGCGGTCGTTGCCGACGCTCCGTTGACCTGCAATTCATTCGCCATCGACTCCGCCAGAACCTGCGCGGTAACCAACGTCATGACCGCCGCGGTACGCGCGTCAGTGTTGTTGGCACCAATACCATCAACAACACCATCAGTCAGGTCTGCGGCGATGGCGTAGACAACACTGTCAGCATTGACCGAAAACCCGGCACCCTGCAATAGATCGCGCGTGCGTCGCACAATCTCCGACAACGTTTCCGACGCTTTGACCATCTCAGTGATATTGGTAGCGTCAATCTCGACGTTCATTGCGCTGGTTCCGGCCAGGCTGTCGAGACCGCTGTTTAGCGCCGTCGAGACGATGTCCTGCGCAGCAACCAGATTGGTCGACGTCGACCCGCCCGGCATGTGGCTGCTCAGTTCTACCGCGATGGTCGAGAATGGACTCAGGTTGGCAACACTCTCTGCACTGCCGGTATCGAACGCTGCGCCACGCAACATGAAATCCGGACTTGAATTTGTAACCAGATCCGTCCCGCCGGTTGCTTCGAGAATCAGCGGGAAGTTGTCACGCGCAGTTGTCAGCGAAATGTTGTAGGCAGCACTGGCATCGCTTTGCAATTCGGCGATTAAATTGCCCGCGTTATCGAACACGTCGATATCGGCACCAACAACTGGCCCGTCGCCAACGCTGCCACTGACAACGATCTCGGTCGGTTCCGGCTCTTGTGGTCGTTCGCTTTCTTTCTCTGCCGACAGGCAACCGCTCAGAAGAGCGCCGGCGAGAATCGTCGTTGTAGTGTTGCGTATCGGTGCCCAATGGACAAGCGTATTCATTCGTGTTGCTCCTGCATTTCGCGCAGCAGGCAACCCGGTCAGGAAAGTAGATTATGTGAATACGCTCGCATTCGACGCGCGCGACGAATGCGGTCAGACCGCATGTTTGCAGACTGGCAACCCCGCTGTCCTAGGTTGTACACCCTTAGACCGGTAGTTTTGCGTCACAATCTTTCGACTGGTTTGCCTTTTTCAGTTCTAGATGCGTGTTTTAAATTTCATTTCGGCCGTCAAAAACGGCCATTGGAAAAACACGCTAGCACGATGCCGCAGAAAAAAAACCTGTCGAAAAATAGCGACAGTGCTTATGTCGAGTGCGAAATTTTTAGCTTTACGTAATCAGCGATTGCCAACGAAGACGTGAGTCCCGGCGACTCGATTCCAAACAAATTCACGAGCTTAGGTACACCATGTTCATGTGTTCCTTGAACAAGGAAATCGTGCGCCGGCTCGCCCGGACCGCACAACTTGGGACGTATGCCGGTATAGGCCGGAACCAGCTTTTTTTCGTCGAGATCCGGAAAATAACAGCGGATGGCATCGGCAAATGCGGACTTACGGCTTTCATCAAACCCATAGTCGATCTCATCAATCCAGGTTACGTCCGGTCCAAAGCGAGCACTGTTGCCCATGTCATTTGTCGCGTGCACGCCAAGCCCGCCGTCGCTAGGCAATGGATAGACCAGATGATTGAAAGGAGATCGGCCCTGGTAAGCAAAGTAATGCCCTATCGCGTAACGCACTGTCGGAATAGAGTCGCTCGCAAGTCCTGCGATTTTTCGAGCAACACGCCCGGCATGCAGCCCTGCTGAGTTAACCAGAGTGTCACAGGAGAATTTTTCCTCAGAGTTTTCGACTGTGAATTCGAAACCGTCGGCCGTGATCGAAATTTGATCGACCGTACTGCGCGTCAGTATCGCTCCACCCGCCGCTTCAATATCGGCCTGCATTGCTAACATCAACGCGTGCGAATCGATAATGCCGGTTGACGGTGAGAACAAACCCGCCTCAGCTTTGATAGCGGGTTCCATTTCGCGAACCCGGCTCTTGTTCAAAAATTCGAGATCGTTGACACCGTTTTTGTTTGCCGTAGATCGAATCGCGTGCAGCCGCTCGATCTCCTCACTGGTCGAGGCAACGATTAGTTTGCCGATGCGTTGGAACGGAATGTGTCGAGCGGCACAGTAGTCGTAGAGCATCTGCTTGCCCTGCACACACAACGTTGCCTTTAACGATCCCTGTGCATAGTAAATGCCGGCATGAATCACTTCGGAATTGCGGCTGCTGGTATGCATGCCGATTTCAGGCTCGGTCTCCAGGACGACGACCTCGCGCCCGGACAGCGCCAAAGAACGTGCGATTGCCAGCCCGATAACTCCGGCGCCAACGACAACACAGTCAAGCATCGTATTCATGCGCGGAGTTTACTATTCGTCGATCGCTAAATCTGCAGGTCAGAAAACGAAACGAGCCGCACCAGAAGATGCGGCTCGTCAAATTCCCGCTGACTCTTTATCAGACCGACGACTTAAGGCTTATCGGCGCTAAAGGAGCAGATTCGAAATTGGTTAGTAGTCAGTGAGATACCAACGCGTTCTTACGGCGACGGCTTGCGCCCAGAGCGATAAGACCAAGACCGAAAAGGGCTAATGTACCGGGTTCTGACACGGCAACACGTTTGCCGTAAAGATCAATTCCCCATCCGCGCCGTAGACATGCACGTGATCGACTGCCATCGCACTCGTACGCCCGGATGTTCTGGCCCCATAGAATCAGCTCATCACCGTTAAACGAATTGGGGAGGCCAGCGCCCATATTGAGGTGCTCGAACAGGAAAATGCCATAACCTGCAAGATCCAGCCCACCGAATAGCTCGCGCGAAGGATCAAGGCCACCGCCACGAATCCGATGCCTTTCGCCGTTAATGTTAAGAAAGCCGCGCCTGATTCGCAGAGAACCGTCGTCACGAAGAATGCCGTAGATCATGCCCGTAACATCATCGATAACACGGGAACCACACATATAAAGGTTTGCCCCTGTCGTTGGACCTGTAGCGCGGCAGCCATCAGCGGTGTGCAGTGCGCTGGCACTAAACCCTCCAGCTGAATAGTCGCCAATCTGATAGGCCACTCGAATAGGGTCGGCAGATGCAAGCATTGGTGCTCCTACGAAGCACAACACAAGCATGAAGCGTTTTACTGATTTCATTCGTCGAATTTCCCAAGCAAGAAAATAGTGATTACTGAAACCATACAATGCAAAGCATATGCCAGAACGAATTAATCATTTAAAAACAATTGGTTACGATTTTTTTACATAGTGATATCTTACCAGATGTAAACTTTTTCGACCGAATTTGAGTAGATTCGCGACGTCCGAATAGAGGTCCAAGAGACCGTCGGCAAAGGCTGGATAACGGTACATGATCAATAGAATTACTCAGCCACGAATAAGGCCATCTCAATTTAGATGGTCCTGGGAAAGAAATCGACGGTGGCCATGCACCTGCAGTGGCAGGACATCGGAAAAGTGGCGTCCCCAAGGGGACTTCGAACTGGTGTCGCCAATATTCGACCTGCCCGCTTTAAGTTTCGTCGAGAGCACGGTTTTTTGATTTACGTCTGGCTGGCCTCAAACGGAGCGGCAAGGGTCAAGATTGAATTCGGGGACCAACCATGAAAACAGTTTCCGAGACCATCTTTTTCGATTCCGGTATTGATCCCGTGTTGTTGGGGTAATACTCGATTCAAAAAAGAGATTCTCGAACGCGGAATCACAGTGCGTGCGGCGTTGCGAAATGAGTGAGTGAAGGAAAGTTGACGGCCATTTGATCATCCGTCGACACTAAATGCCCGGTGAGTAAAATACAGATGAAATCACCGCGGACGAATTTAAAGGAAGGACAGAGTGATTGCCCGATTCCAAGGACGATCTATTGGCAGTCGAACACATCAACTGCGGTAGACGTGCCGTGAAGACTGCAATATCATTCTTGCCGAGCCACATTCGGAAACAAAATTAATGAAAAATGAGAGTCCTACGTCCGGTGTTGTCTCCGATACGGCTCATCTAGGAAAAGAATTGGGTTTAGGAATTCAGGTTTCGCGTTTGTTTGCAGCCCTTTCGCTGATTCTATTTGCCGCTTTTCGATATCCGGATCCGATTTGGCTCCTCGATACTGATTTGCTCATATTCGCCGTCTTGTGCGCTACTGCGACGCTTGGTGGATTCTTTGCCAACTCGCGGGGCATTCGCTATGGAAGAAGCTCCTCCATGCTATTGCTCGTTAACGTTGCGGTTGTAGCTGCTGTTCTGATTGTAATCGCGTTTATCCAACACCGTTTTGACTTTGGCATCTCCCGAATAGTGATGGCCTATTTGCCTATTTTGGCACTCGCTCTACTAATTTTGAATTTCCTAAGAATACATCGCAAGACTTTGCTTATCGTAAATCTCCTAGTTTTTGCTACCGCAGTTGCACCAAACTTAGATCCTGCCGTGATTGGTTCGTTCAAGGAAGATGTTCTGGGATTCTCGGGTATAGAGTTCGATGAATCGACTGCATATGTTTCCAGCTCACTGCACGATCTAAAGATACAAAAAATAGAAATCTATGCAGATTACCGCAGTACGTTGGGAGGTGGGCTGAGTGTAGTTGACCGAAACCGGCTTTTGCTCGGAACAGGACTTGGCGATTTCCATCTATTTACTACAGAGGAAGCCATCAGTCATGTTGGCAAGATACCCCTTCGGGTTCCGATAAATACTGATGCGTACACTCGAGATGTTCAGTATTCACAGCATTTTCGAGTCACTGACACGTTCTTGGCGGACACAAACAATCGCATCCGATCACTCTTCGCCGCCCACCACTATTGGCATGCTGAAGAGCAATGTGTAACGCTGCGACTTTCAGAAATTAGTATTGATACATTGACGATGTCTGCGGATAAATCCGGATGGAAGACTCGCTTTGATTCGTGGCCATGCTCGCGCTTGAAACTAACAAACGAGAACGGCGGACGAATTGAATTCTTGCCACCAAAATCGTTGTTGTTGACGATTGGCACAAACGATATGGATGAGGTCTCTGAAGATCTCACCGATTTCGATCGATCCGCCCACGGCAAGATCGTCGAACTAGACACCGAGAATTGGACCGCAAGCATCTTTTCCACAGGCCACAGAAATCCTCAAGGACTGCTATTCGCAGACGAAGAAGTTTGGGCTACCGAACACGGCCCGCATGGCGGTGACGAGCTTAATCGCATCGAACGAGGGCGCGACTATGGATGGCCGCGATCAACGTACGGAACGTCCTACGGCCAAAAGCGATGGCATCGAACGACGAGTTCCGATGTCCATGAAGTTGGTGTCAAGCCAACGTTCGCGTGGACCCCGTCAATTGGCATATCGAATTTGATCAAGGTCTCCGGACGTGCATTTCCAGGATGGAAAGGCGATTTCCTCATAGGGTCGCTAATCGGTCTCGGAAACGGTCGATCTTTATTTCGTGTTCGCATTGTCGAGAACCGCGTTGTTATGGCGGAGCGAATCATGACGGAACTTCCAATCCGCGATATTATCGAGACTCAAGACGGTAGCTTGGTCCTTTGGGATGGAAGTCAAGCCATCCAGCATGTAACAACATCAAGCCATGTGTTCTCGCAATGTAGCGGGTGCCACGCGCTTCGATGGCAGTCCCATGGCATCGGCCCGGATTTATTAGGTATCGTTGGTGACCGCGTCGCGAACAGAGACGGATTTTCGTATTCTAAGGCGATGTCTGACGCCGGAGGGACGTGGACAACATCCCGGCTTGACGATTTCCTCAGGGATCCGTCAGAGTTCGCACCAGGCACATCAATGGTTTTTGGGGGAATAGCGGACCCGGCTCTGAGGGCTGAAATTATTGAGTATTTAGCGGAAATTAAGGGTGACCATCAATAGCCATTTGCGCTTAGTCAGACAAGCCCCCCCCCTTTTCCCAGGCATAGCTATCGAAAAACTTTATCAGACCTTCTGCGGGTGCTGACAGCCATAGAATCGCGTTAACTAGCGTGCTTGAAATTTAGAACTGCGTCTTCGATCATGTCTTCCTGGCTACACGACGGTACGCATTCGACAGAGAAGAACTGGTGCCTGTCCCTAATATGGCCACCCTAACGAGTGCTGAGGTTAAGGTGGCGTCCCCAAGGGGATGGGCCTTCGGCCTGTCCTCGCTTCGCTCGTCGGATCGAACCGGGTTTACCTCAAATCGCCTTGCAGGCGATCAATACAAAAAGACCCGCTCAAGGCGGGTCTTTTTGTATTGAATGGCGTCCCCAAGGGGATTCGAACCCCTGTTGCCGCCGTGAAAGGGCGGAGTCCTAGGCCTCTAGACGATGGGGACACAGGACATTGATCCGTGAGGATTTTGGTGGAGCTAGGCGGGATCGAACCGCCGACCTCTTGCATGCCATGCAAGCGCTCTCCCAGCTGAGCTATAGCCCCACGGAGCCGCGACTTTACGGACGCCTTTGGCGGGTGTCAAGGCGAGTTTAGGTCTTTGTTTTCACGCAATTTACTTGTGGACCTTGGTACCGGTATTTCCATCGCGGCTTGCAATTCACTTATCATAGGAAAGCCGCACGAATTGAGGAAGAACAATGGCCCTGCTCAATATTACGAAGATCCGACTGCCAGCCGTAGTTTTGGGCGCTGTCCTGCTTATCGCCGCCTGTGCCGACAATAGTCCGGACGCGCTGTTGACCAAGGCCCAGGACGCGCGCGACGCCCAAGATCCAGAGACCGCGACCATCCATCTCAAGAACATTTTGCAGAGTAATCCGGAGCATATCGCTGCGCGTATCCTGCTCGGTGAAGTGTCGCTCGAGATGGCAGATCCGGCCGGTGCCGAGAACCAGTTCAGGCGCGCGCTCGAACTTGGTGCGCCGCTGGAGCCTATCCAATTGCCACTTGCTCGCGCGATTCTCCAGCAGGGCCGTTTTCATGACGTCCTTGAGTTTCTGCTCGAGCACGATCCGCAACAGCCAGACGAAATCGCGGTATCCCTGCAACTGCGCGGCGAGGCCCACTACGCGCTGCGGCACCTCGAGCAGGCTG
>JBCAZN010000085.1:0-8152 GCA_038533035.1 Pseudomonadota bacterium | reverse complement strand
TACCTGCCCCGCATCCAGTTCGAGCCGATACGCCGTGCAGACCGCCGAGATGTCCTGGTCGAGGCGTTTCGACCACTTGTGACTACGGACGATGGCGTCTCCCTGCGGCAACGGCATACGGATCTTCAAGAGAAACTCGCCGGCCTGCAGATCGTTGACCATGTAGTCATGGTAGAAGTCACCGATGGAGACTTCGCGCTCGCCGTCGCCCGAGCGCAGGATCAACGTCGCATCGATTACCATGAGTGCGGCCATTGAATCGCCGATTGGCGAGCCATTGGCAATGTTGCCGCCGAGCGTTCCGGCATTGCGGATGGGCGGCGATGCGAAGCGGCGCAGAATTTCCTCGAGTCCCGGATAGTGCTCCATCATCACGGGCATGACATCGGTAAGCGAGACGGCCGCGCCAAAATCAATGTGCCCGGCAGCAATGTCGATGCGCTGCATGTCCGCGACTTGGCCGGTGTAAATCACCGTTGCAAGCTCGCGATGCTGTTTCGTCACCCACAAGCCGACGTCCGTTCCGCCGGCAAGGATTGTGGCGTCCGGGTGCTCACCGTACACGGTGGCAAACTCCGCGACTGTCCGCGGTGCGAAGAACCGCCGGCCATCATGCTCGATCGCGAGCATCTCGTCGCGGCCCAGTGCAGCCAGCTGGTCACGCTCCACAGCGGGCGACTCACCGTCGAGAGACTGCATCTCGAGCGCTGCGCTAACGATCGGCCGATAACCGGTGCAGCGACAAAGGTTGCCAGCCAATGCGTCATCAATTTCAATCCGCGTCGGTTTCGGGTTTGTCTCGTAAAGCGCAAACAGCGACATAACGAAACCCGGCGTGCAAAATCCGCACTGCGAACCGTGGTTCCGGACCATTGCCGCCTGCACCGGGTGCAGCTGCTTGCCGTTCGCCAGGCTTTCAACCGTGAACAGCTGCTTGCCATCGAGTGTGGGCAGGAACTGTATGCAGGAGTTGATGGCGCGCATCTCGCCATGCGCGTCCGCAACGACGACCGTGCAAGCGCCACAATCACCTTCAGCGCAGCCTTCCTTGGTGCCCTTGCGGCTTAAGTCTTCACGCAAAAACTGCAGGACCGTGCGCGTCGGATCAACGTCGCGCGCCTTAACAACCTCACCGTCAAGCACGAAACGAATGACGTCAGCCGCAGCCATGCCGATCAGCTTCCCCGGTAGGTCGAATAGGCCCACGGCGATGCGAGTAGCGGCACGTGATAGTGCTCGTCATCGCGAACCGAAAACCGGATTACGACCGTATCCAGAAACGCGGGTTCGTCGAGGTCGGCGCCGCGATCGCGAAAGTAGGTGCCGATGTCGAACTCCAGTTCGTACGCTCCTGAAGTCATTGCATCGCCTTCAAGCAGCGGCGCGTCGCTGCGCCCGTCGGCGTTTGTCGTCGCTGACGCAATCAGCGAGCGCTCGGCATCGACGCGGAACAAGCGAATTTCAACAGCGGCAGCAGGCCCACCGTGCATCGTGTCGAGAATATGCGTCGTCAGTCGTCCCACCGTGCCCCCTTTTGGTCGCAACGAACCTCGTATGGCATTGATTATACGCGTTATATCGACGTTATCGTCGTCGTTGCAGGATTCAGGTGCCCGTCACCAACAGCTCGTCACGCCTCGCTTTCAGCGCCTTGAGACGGCGCTTGTCGAGAACGTCGCCAAACTCGGCATCAATGACCTCGTCTGTCAGCTCGTTTAACGCTTTTTTCCAGCCAGGGTGCACCTTCAAATCGGCATTTTTCAGATGCGGCGGTCGGCCTTTTTTTGTCGAAAACGCCCGATCATGTTCGCTGAGGATCAGCTTCCAGCTCGACTTGTCGTACAGCATGCGCTGTCGCAAGCGACCCTCGTTGTAGATCAGGGTGTCGAAAACGGACATCGTCGGCCACTGCTCGCGCAACGAACACCATCCGCTACCACCTTCGCCTGCTGCCGAACGCGCGGTTTCGTCGACCACATTGTCCGGCAGGAATTGCAGCGATCCCGGTTTACCGTCGATCTCACGCATGACCGTTACCGGCACCATGTTGAGCTCGAGCAAACGATCAAGACGGTAGGCAGCGACACCCGGGTAAACGCCCTTCTTCGGACTCCGATGAAACAGCGCGCGAACCGTGTTCACATCATCATCCAGGGTCACAATGGTCTGCTCGAAAGACTGCGAATCGGCCGGCTCGATGGTTGCGACTGCGCGCACCGTGGCGTTCTCCAGGAAGGCTTGCAGCCGGTCTGCTGACAGGTCGGATGCCCGCCGACCGACCCGGCGCGCCTGGATGGCAGGCTCTATGTCGTGTGAGCCGTCTTGAGCGACGATAGAAATGGCGTCGCCTTCAACGACCAGCGCATGACCCTGGCCGCGGTAGTAAAAGTTGAGCATTCCGGTATCGATTTGTACGAGTCGTCCGTCAAACCGTAGCTGGACCTGGCGGCTTGCGGTCGGCGTGTGCCCGACCACGAGTCGGTCAGCATCAATCGCCTGCAACGCGCTGTCGAGCCGGTACTCTTCGACAAGCGGCTGGCACACGATGTTGCTGCGATACCAGAGCGGGCCGTCAACAGACAACAGTTCAGCGTCAATCACGGCTCGCGCGGCCGCAATGGCATCCAGCACGTCGGCCGAGGTATTCAATCCCGGCACATAATTATCGAGCAGATCAGCGTAATCGTAGTGGCTGTCGGTCGGCAGAATCACTCCGGCATCATTCAGTACCGCCAACGCGCTTGTGTACAGCTCAAGTATTTCGCGGAGCTGCCGGTTGACACCGTCGGCCCCGATAGACTCGACCTTTGGTGGCAGACCGCCGTGCACGTAGGCGGTTCGATCAATAACCGCGAGGATATTCTTGTCGAGCAGCCAGCGACCGTACTTGCCGTCCGGTCGAAACGCACGCCGCATTGCGAAGTACCCGGCCGGATACTTTTGGTCAAACGCCGCAGCCACGGCCGGCGCTTCCACACCGTGGCGCGCCGCATACAGCTCCAGCCACTTGGCACGTTCGTCGGCCGTTTCCTCGCCTGCGAATGCGGCGTACTCGGCGTCGCTGACATAGCGCATGTCGCCTTTGAGAAGCATCGACTCGTGATTGCCGATTAGAACCTGGACTCGACCGCCGGCAGCCAGCGCTTCATTTTCGAGGCGCATCAGCAGATCCATTGCAGCACGAGAATCCGGTCCACGGTCCAGGATGTCGCCGACAATGACCAGGTGCGCGCTGCCACCGCTCCAGTGCAATTCGTCATTGAGAATCGACGCGTGCTGCAGCGTTTCTGTCATCGCATCATACGCGCCATGAACATCGGAAATCGCAACGACGCGAGCAACGTTCTCGTATCGCCATTCCTCGGCGACAGCGTCCACCGTTGCGACTAAAACTACGCATGCAACGACAATAAAGCGTCTAATCATGGTTGCCGGGCTCTATGCTAAACTGCGTTGCGACCAGAGTACTGCAACGGAGCAAAATAGCAATGTCAGTGTCTCGTTGGACTCTTACAGTGGTTGCCTGGTTCCTTGCCGCGTCGCCGACGTTGGCATTAGAGGTCGATCTCCCGGATCCGCTGTTCCAAAGCAACGAAATTCTCCGCGTAAAGATCGTCGCACCGATGTCGACGTTGATTTCGGAACGCCCGTTCGAAGAAGAACTGCCGGCAACCTTTGAGTACCAGGATTCCGCCGGCGAGACGGTGGTCGTCGACTTGCAGATTAGAACGCGTGGTCGCTTTCGGCGGGACGAGAACATCTGCCCGTTTCCGCCACTGCGGCTCAATTTCAAAACCTCACAAACTGCAAATACGCTGTTACACAAGCAGGATAAGGTAAAGCTCGTTACGCACTGCAAGGATTCCGGCAGATACAACCTGGCCCTGCAGCGCGAATACATGACCTATCGAATACTGAACGAATTATCCGACGTGAGTTTCGCGGTGCGACTCCTCAACATTACTTACGTCGACAGCGAAGGTCACCGCGAGCCGGAAGAGCAGCTTGGTTTTATTATTGAACACCGCGACCGCCTGGCAAAGCGCATGGGTACGAAAGTCGTCGAGACGACCCGGACCCCGTTGAGCACACTGAATCCCAACTACACGAACCTGGTTTCAGTCTTCCACTACATGATTGGAAACACCGATTTTTCGCCGATCGCGGGCATCAAGGAAGACTACTGCTGCCACAATCATATTCTTATCGGCAGCGAAGGAGAGCCGTACTGGTCTGTGCCTTACGATTTCGATCAATCCGGCATCGTCGACGCACCACATGCCAGTCCGAATCCCCGTTTCCGATTGCGCAACGTTCGCGAGCGCCTGTATCGCGGCCGCTGCGTGAACAACGCCCTGCTTGCCGAAACGCTCGAGTTTTATCGTGCCAAGCGTGGTGCGATAACTACGCTTTTCGAGCAGGAACCGGATATCAGCGAGTCCGCGCGCAGCCGCATGCTGAACTATCTCAAGGATTTCTACAGGACGCTCGACTCTGACAGCCGCATCAACCGGGAATTCGTCCGCCAGTGTATTGGCTCCGCCGGCAAGGATTGATCAGAACGTATAGCGCGGCGAGGACTGTGGGCTGCTGGTATTGAGCCAATCCGCAATGATCTTCGACACCCTGGGATGGATGTAGTAACCGATCGAGCTGTGCGGATTTGATTTGCCATAGCGAACCGCGAGATTGAACACCTTGTAATCATGCACAGCGCTAACGAGGCGTTCCTGGAGCATCATCTTGAAGTCGTCAGCGAGCGTGTTGTCGTGGCACGTGTAGTCATCTTCAGCAGCAATGTTATGCCAGGAGATTACATTGGCAGGGAATTTCGCCGCCGATTTTTCTTTTGCGCCCAGCAACCGCCTGCGAATGTTTGAATCGCCCAATGGCGACCCCAGCGTAATTAGCAGCTCAACCTTGGCCTCGCTGTAGTTTTCCTTCAGGTCCGGGTCGTGCGACAACTGCCACAACACGTCATAGGCTACTACGCTGCCGGTACCGTGCGCGACGAGCACGATGCGCTCACCCGCGTCCATGAGCTTGCAAAGCTTCTCTCGCAGACGAGCGCGCACGGCGTCGGCAAAATCGAGCTTGCGATCGAAATAACGGGCGACATCTTGTGACACTGCACTGATTAACGGGCCACCCAGGCCGACACCGCTTGCCGCCGGCGCCAGCAGGCCAGCAACAAACTCCGGCACAGCCGATTTGCCGGGCAGTTGGTCGTACTGCCGAATTCCGAACCGCTTGCGCGCCGTAATTTCCCGCATGGCAGCCAGTGCATTGCGCCGGTCGCCAACGTCCAGGTCCTCGTCGTATCGCTTGCCTTTCGCCTCCAGCACTTCGGCGTTGAGGTCGCCGTACCATGCGATCTGCTTGTGTGTCAGGTCAAAGCCGTCGAGACAATCCGGGTAGTCGCGCTCCAGGCCAGAGCGCATGGCCGCCATCGAGAGGTCAAGGTAGGACTCCTTTGACGGCTTGAAGTCACGACCGTGGACAACAAGGATGCTGCGATTGCCGCGACCGCTTAGCTCATCCAAACTCATTCCTAGTAGTCGTCTTCGCCGCCGTCACGACGCGTCAGCATCGTCAGGAACGAACCGGAAAGCGTTTTGCCGTACTCAAGCTTCCACATCAGGAGCGTCGCAAGTACAAAAGTCAGCGAGATGACGAATGCAATACCGAGTGCGCTGATGCCCGCCGCGAGACCGATGCCGATCGCGACGAAGATGTACATCGCATCAGACGGCTGGCTCAGTGAAAAGCGAAAGCGCACGGCTGCCACGATACCGGCGAGACTGAATGCCAGCGCGATGCTGTTCAGAACGATAAACGCGATGCCGGTGACCAGCACCGGCATGATCAGTATGGTTTGAACGAACGACTGGTTGATTCGCCGCGCCCGACTGGTAATGAAGTAGACCCACGTCACCGGGACGGCCAGCAGGATAGCGCCGAGCACGCCACCAAATAGCCTGATCGGTGCCACGGCCGTTAAAAGATTTCGTTCGACGCTGGTATAAACAGGTTCGAATGTATCGCCACTGCCAACCGGCAAGTCATCGAGCCCACCGAAGGGAAGATAATCGGCCAGGCCCGGGTAACGGCTTGCCAGGAACGACGCGGCGCCGACCAGCGCTGCGTAGTAAAGAATGATCAACGTCAGCGGAATCAGCAGACTCGCAGAACGTCTCATTAGTCTCCCCTGTTACTTCTACCAGTTCTTGTTCAGGACCATCAGCGAGAGGATCTCGAACAGCATTTGCGCACCGATGTGCGCTGTGTTTGTTGTAGCGTCGTATTGTGGTGCGATTTCGACCACATCGCCACCAATAATGTTCAATCCGGCGAGACCCTGCAACAGCGCCTGTGCTTCGCGCGGTGTCAGCCCGCCGACTTCGGGCGTTCCTGTCCCCGGCGCGAAGACCGGATCCAGGCCATCGACATCGAAGGTCACGTAGGTCGGCGAATCGCCAACCACCTCGCGTGCTTTTTCGATGATGGCGTCGACACCCATAGTCTGAAACT
This sequence comes from Pseudomonadota bacterium, assembly GCA_038533035.1. Classification (GTDB taxonomy): domain Bacteria; phylum Pseudomonadota; class Gammaproteobacteria; order Steroidobacterales; family Woeseiaceae; genus UBA1847. The sequence continues at coordinate 1,621 of JBCAZN010000085.1, read as the reverse complement.
CTTCGATGTGGATAACGGTCATGCCGGAGTCGTAGCTGAACTCCCAGAGAAATTCGGCGCTGCCCCGAATGCCGATCTGAATCGTCTTTTCGGGGTCCATGACACCATCAAGCACGGACCAGCGGAACGGGCTGCCGTGCTGGAACTTCGTATTCTCGTATTCACCGGCCGTATCGCAGTGCGCATCGATGTGAATACAGGCGAGCGGCTCGTGCTCGCCGAGCGCCTTCATGATGGGATACGTTACCGAATGATCGCCGCCCACCGATAACGGCCGCACGCCGGCATCGCGAAGGCTTTTGTAGTGCTGTTCGATGTCCTCCATGCACATGCCGTGACTGAAACGACTCCGCATCGGGCAGTCGCCGATGTCGGCCACCCGTTTTTCGGCCGCGGGCACCAGCTTGTGAACATGGTGATACGGGCCGACCCGCTCCATCGTGCGTACGGCCCGCGGCCCGAAGCGCGCGCCATTGCGATTGGTGACGCCCAGGTCCATAGGCACCCCGATCAGGCCGATATCGACCTCCGCCAGATCCTCGGAAAATGGCGCATCAAGCAGGGTCGCGATGCCGCTAAACGGCCACTCGCGTTTACCGCTCGCGCTGAACAGCCTATTCGCGACCTTCTTGAACTCAGGGTCGAATACTTCGTCGCCGCGTGCATTGGCATACTTCGCGCGTAATTCTTCGAGTTTCTTCTTGTTCATCGCGTTTTTCGGGCCGCCGTAGCAATGACGAGTTAACGACAATATCACCGGGTGCCCGTTGAATGTTAGGCTAGGCGCCGTTTTTGGCCAGCAGCAGACTTCAATGACCGACTCCGTACAACTTCTCGGCATCAGCAACGCTATCGTCGACGTCCTCGCCCATGTGGATTACGAGTTTCTTGACACGCTCGGGGCACCTCCGGGATCGATGACCCTGATCGATCGCGAACGGGCGCTCGAGGTCTACGACATGATGGGCCCGGCAACCGAGATGTCCGGGGGCTCCGTCGCCAACACGGTTGCCGGATTTGCAAACCTGGGTGGTAATGCTGCTTACATCGGCAACGTTCGCGATGACCAGCTGGGCGCGATCTTCAATCACGATATGAAATCGCTCGGCGTCGATATTCGCCTCGAGCCCGCCACCGAGGGACTGCCCACCGCGCGCTGCCACGTTCTGGTAACTGAAGACGGCCAGCGCACGATGCTGACCTACCTGGGTGCCTGTACCGAGCTGGCCCTCGGGGATATCACCGAAGAGACGGTACGTGCACCGAAATGCATCCTGCTGGAAGGCTACGTCTGGGACATCGCCGATGGCCCGGCGCTTGCTATCAAGGCCGCCGAAATCGGTCACGCCAACGGCTCCAAGGTAGCGATTTCACTGTCCGACTCATTCTGCGTCGAGCGCCATCGCGACGCGTTTGAAGACTATGTCCGCAACTATGCCGACATTGTCGTCGCGGACGAGGATGAAGCGCACGCACTGGTCGGAACGCAGTCATTTGACGAGCTGCTTCCAAAGTTGCAGGCGTATGGCAACCTGTTTGCGGTGACACGCTTAACCGGTGTCGCGTCCTGCGTGACGACCTGGTCGCCGTGCACTATGACCGACCCTTTTTCAGAGCGTGT
>JBCAZN010000084.1:0-8227 GCA_038533035.1 Pseudomonadota bacterium | reverse complement strand
GATTGTTGATATTACTCCTCAGATTAGGACAGCTCTTTCTGCAGGGAGTCATGTCAACAATCGCCTTTTCATTGACCGAACTCGGGGGGGTAGGTTCTGCTGAGTAGGACTCGACGCGATAGCGCTTTCCGCTCTGGGAAAGCTCAATCAGCTTGACCGACGACGTCGTGATATCGAGGCCCAGCAATGGCTGTGATTTATTGCCGAAGAACACGTAATTTTTCCTTTCAAGTCGGTAAGTTGCGAGTCAAAATTAGGCCAGCTGTGAGCAAAGCGATTTAACTATATATCAAGAAAATGTTAAATAAAACGTGACTTTGCTCACGAACCGATCATCCCTATGTTAAGGGGCCTTCCGGGCGATTTCCGTGAACCAGTCGACTCACGCAATTGAGACTCCTTATTGCAGCGCTCAGGCGGGTATGTCTATCATCCGACCTGATGTCGCTTCGCTTGAGACATGCCCCTTAGAAAGCCACTTTTCTGTCACTGGTCGCCCACGACCGTACCCCTTAATAAGGTGAGCCAGAGGCCCAGATTTCGGGGGTATTTGCCTTGAAATACCGGTGACAGCGCCTGTAACTATGCATAAACCAACAGAAAAAAAAGCAAACCCACGTCACATTAGGCAACATAAGCTGATCCGCGCGCTGATTGTCATGATTTCGCTGGGCGTGATCGGCACGATTGGCGTAACGGCAGGGGTTATCGGCGCCTGGTACTACGTGGAGCCGTCGCTGCCCGAAGCGGAGACGATCCGCGATATTCCGCTGCAGGTGCCGCTGCGGATATACAGCCGTGACGGCCGCCTGATCAGCGAGGTTGGCGAGCGGCGGCGCATCCCGGTGACCTTCGAGCAGGTGCCCGAACATGTCGTCGATGCCTTCGTTGCCGCGGAAGACCAGCGCTTCTGGGTACACCCCGGAATCGATTATCGCGGCGTTTTGCGCGCATTATTTCGCGTCGCACGTACCGGTGACGCGTCTGGCGGTGGCGGCAGCACGCTGACGCAGCAGCTCGCACGCGACTACTTCCTGACCCGCGAGCAGACAATCGCCCGCAAACTGAACGAGGCGTTCCTCGCCTGGAAGATCGAGCAGGAATTCACCAAGGAGCAGATCATGGCGCTGTTCCTCAACAAAATGTTCTTCGGGCAACGCGCGTACGGTGTCGCGGCCTCCGCGCAGGTCTTCTTTAATAAGGACCTCGCCGAGGTCAACGTTGCCGAGGCCGCAACACTGGCGGGTGTGCTGCCCGCACCCTCACGCTACAACCCGGTTACCAACGCTGAAAATGCGACGCGGCGTCGCGGCTATGTGCTCGGCCGCATGCGCGCACTCGATTACATCGACGACACGCAGTACAACGAAGCGATGAACCACCCGATGGAATCGAAATCATACGGCGCCGCAATTGAGCTGAATGCACCCTACGTTGCGGAGATGGTCCGCAGCGAAATGCAGAAGCGCTACGGCGAGGCGTATTCGATTGACGGCTACCAGGTCGTTACCTCGATTGACTCGCGCATGCAGGAAGGCGCGAACTACGCGCTCAGAAATGGACTGCTCGCCTTCGCACGACGACGCGGTTACCGCGGACCGGTTATGCAGCTCGAGCTCGACGATGACATGCTCGCTACGCCGTTCACCGAATGGCCCGCCGAATTCACGCAACCGCTACGCCAGTACGCGCCCGGCGGACTCTCGCTCGCGATCGTTACCGGCGTGCATGAAGACAATTCGGCGAGCCTCGTGTTCGACGATGGCAGCATTGCCAACCTGCCATGGACTGGCATGAGCTGGGCGAAACCGTTCATCGATCGCGAAACCACCGGGCCGGAACCGGAGCAGGCTTCCGACGTACTCGCTGTTGGTGACGTTATCTATGTCATGCCGACGACGAACGACTCGTGGGCACTCGCGCAAGTACCCGAGGCGCAGAGTGCCGTTGTTGCGATGGATCCGACCGATGGCGCGATCACGGCGCTGGCCGGCGGCTTCGATTACACACTGACGAAATTCAACCGGGTTACGCAGGCATACCGGCAACCGGGTTCTGCATTCAAACCCTTTATTTACTCGGCCGCACTTGAACACGGCAGCACAGTCGCGACGGTGGTTGACGATTCACCCGTTGTTGTGAATTCGGCAGAGCTCGAACAGGTCTGGCGACCCAAGAATTACAGTGGCCGCTTTTACGGTCCGACACGCATGCGCGAAGCGCTGGTGCGTTCAATGAACCTTGTGTCGGTCCGATTGCTCCTGCGCCACACGTATGTTGGCAATGCGGTTCGCCACATTGCCAAGTTCGGCTTCGGCGATGCCGCGCTGATTCGTAATGGATCGCTCGCATTGGGCGGTGGCGCTGCGTCACCACTTGACATGGTGCAGGGCTATTCCGTCATTGCGAATGGCGGACATGCGATCAGCCCTTACCTGATCGATTCTATATTCGGGCCGGGCGGCGAGATACTTTACTACGCTGATCCCGCCATCGTTTGCGACACGTGCGTACCCGACGAGATGTCGGCCAGCAATCGAAACGCCATCGATGACCCGGAAATGCAGGAACTGATCCTGCAGCAGATGCTGGAAGTGTCGATGACGTACCGCCCGGATGCCAATGAGGCACCGGAGCTTTACGAAGACCTCAAGCTCGCGCCGCGAACGATCAGCGCGCAGAACGCATTTCTCGTCCAGGACATGATGCGCGATGTCATCACGCGAGGTACCGGGCGCAAGGCGCTCGTCCTCGGGCGCCGTGACCTGTCGGGCAAAACCGGTACATCGAATGACCGGCGTGACGCCTGGTTTGGCGGCTTCAATGCCGACCTCGCTGCCGTGGTCTGGGTGGGCTACGACGACGACCTGCCGCTGGGCCCCGGCGAGGAAGGCTCACGAACGGCCCTGCCGATCTGGATCGACTTCGCGCGTATCGCGCTCGACGGTGCACCGAACAATCAGATGCCGATGCCTGACGGTATCGTGTCACAGCGCATTGATCGCCGCACCGGCTGCCCTGCCCGCGCCGGTCAACTGGATTCCATGTTTGAGTTCTTCCGGGTCGGCCATGTGCCGCAGTGCGAACGCACCGAGGAAGTGCCCGATGTGTTTAATGATGCCATTGGCACCGATCCCGAGCCGGGTGAGGAGGAAGTAGAGGAACCTCTCTTCTGATCTGATGGGCAGGAAGCGCAACAGCGAGTCTGAGCGGGCGCGACAGGTCGTCGCGCAGGAGGCCGCTCGTATCATCGTGAACCAGGGTGTACGCGATTATCGGGTCGCCAAGCAGAAGGCGGCAGAGCGACTGGGCGTGAACGCGCGCGGCGCGCTGCCAGGTAATGCCGAGATCGAAGCAGCGGTCGCCGAGCATCACGAGATTTTCGGTGGTGACTCACACAAGGACCTGCTGCGGCTTATGCGAACCGCGGCGCTCTCGGCGATGGAGCTCTTGCGCGAGTTCTCACCGAGATTGGTCGGCCCGGTGCTCGTTGGCACCGCCGATGAGAACTCCGCGGTGAACCTGCACGTCTTTGCAGACAGCCCGGAAACGGTCGCGATGCAGATTGGCGACCGCGGCATTCACTTCAAGTCTTACGAGCGGCGACTAAAGAGTCGGCGCGGCCAGGTCGACACCTACGCGGGCTTCGAATTCAAACACAACCACGAAACGATTCAGGCAACGGTGTTCCCGATCGACGGCATTCGCCAGGCGCCGATGAGCCCGATCGATGGCAAGCCAATGAAGCGCGTCGACTCGGACGCGGTGCAGGAGTTGTTAGAACACATTTGATCACCAACCGCTGATCAAACGCGTCAGAACCTGAAAGCGGAATCAGCGCTTGTCGATCGGCACGTAGTCGCGCTTGTCAGCACCAATGTACAGCTGACGCGGACGCGCAATCTTGCCCTTCGGATCCGAAATCATTTCGCGCCAGTGTGCGACCCAGCCGACCGAGCGACCCAGCGCGAACATCACCGTGAACATCGACGTCGGGATGCCGAGCGCCTTGTAGATGATGCCGGAGTAGAAGTCGACGTTCGGGTACAGGTTCTTCTCTTTGAAGTAGTCGTCGTTAAGCGCAACCTGCTCGAGCTCACGGGCAAGGTCAAACAACGGCGTATCTTTCCTGTCCAGTTGATCGAGCACCTTGTGTGCCATCTTGCGAATGATTGTGGCGCGCGGGTCGAAGTTCTTGTAGACGCGGTGACCAAAGCCCATCAGGCGGAACGGATCTTTCTTGTCCTTCGCCTTGTCGACGTACTTCCCTATGTTGCTGACATCGCCAATCTCGTCGAGCATGTTGAGCACAGCTTCGTTGGCACCACCGTGTGCCGGGCCCCACAGCGCTGAAATGCCGGCGGCAATCGCCGAGTACGGGTTTGCGCCTGAGCTGCCCGCCATACGCACGGTCGACGTCGAGCAGTTTTGCTCGTGATCGGCGTGCAGGATGAACAACAGGTCGAGGGCTTCCGAGGCGACCGGGTTGATCTCGTAATCTTCCGCGGGAACCGCCATCAGCATGTGCAGGAAATTATCGCAGTAGTTAAGATCGTTGCGCGGATAGATAAACGGCTGGCCAATGTTCAGCTTGTAAGCCGCAGCTGCGATCGTCGGCAGTTTGGCGATGATGCGGTGCGCAAAAATGTCGCGATGCGCCGGGTTCGACGCATCCATTTCTTCATGGTAGTACGCCGACATGGAACCAACCACGGCCGACAGCTGCGCCATCGGATGCGCGTCGTAGCGGAAACCCTTGAAGAAGCTCAGCATGCCTTCGTTGAGCATGGTGTGGCGACGGATCGTGTTTTCGAACCAGTCGAGCTCGTTCTGTTTCGGCAGCTCACCGTGCAACAGCAGGTAGCAAACCTCCATAAAACTCGAGTTGCCCGCGAGCTGCTCGACCGGGTAGCCCCGATACATCAGGACGCCTTCCTCACCATCGATGTAGGTGATGTCGGACTCGCAGCTGCCCGTCGAAACGAAGCCGGGGTCGTAGGTAAAAACGCCTTGTTCTTTGTACAGTGCGGCGATATCGATCACGTCGGGACCGGTGGTTCCGCTGCGTACGGGTAGTTCCATTTCCGAGCCGCTTGGGCTCTTTAAAATGTAGGCGTCCTGGCTCATCTCAATCCTCTGTCCGTAAACCAACAAACTCTACGAGCATAGCAGAGCCTTCGGTAATCCGAAGTCGTGGTATTCAGGTATTTTTACAGCCAGTTTTGTTGCCGGAGAAACGACCGGCATGGGTCTGGCGTTAGCCCATTCCGTATTTTTTGCGGAACTTGTCTACGCGACCGCCAGTATCAACGATCTTCTGCTTACCCGTGTAAAACGGGTGGCACGACGAGCACACTTCAATAAGGAGATCCTCGCCGAGCGTTGAACGCGTCGCGAATTCATTACCACAACTACAAGTCACCTTGATGTCATCGTAATTCGGGTGAATGTCGGCTTTCATGTCGGGACGTCCTGCGCGTGCTGCTTAGTGAAAAGGGCGCGTAATATATAGCGAAGCGCTGATTCCCGCAAGCCCCCACTTTTTATCCACAGAAGCTGTGGATAACTTTGTGGAAGAAAATTGAACGAACGCCGTAACCTGCGGTTTTTCTTGACCGCTCGTTAATATGACTATTTTGTGTCCATTTTCGTTGCGGCTTCTAAATCAATAACTTACGAGTCTTTTGCAAGCCGCAGACTGAAATCAAGCGGCTCTTGTGCTGAAAATAAAGGCTTACCGCGCGTCCTGTGTATAAAGGAACTCCCCGACAAGGTCGTTCAAAAATCGCTGGCCGAGCAGTGTAGGGCACCAAATCCCGAGTGCATCGCGCTCAATGAGGCCCTTTTCGAGTGGGATTTTCGCGAGCTGAGGCAGTAATTCGCTGGCCAGCCCCGTCCGCTGCGCAAATTCGTTCTCGTTGAAGCCGTCGCTGAGGCGCAGCGCGTTCATCATGAACTCGAACGCCAGGTCATCTCTGGCGATCACATCACCCTGACATGCGGCGCTGCCTGCCTCTATGTCCTGCATGTACTGCGCCGGATTCGCCGGTTTTTGGTAGCGCACGGCCTCACCTCTGCGCGTCGCCTTGCCGTGGGCGCCGGCGCCAACCGCAAGATAGTCACCAAACAGCCAGTAGTTGAGGTTGTGGCGACAGTGCCGGCCCTCCCTCGCGTAGGCCGACACTTCGTACTGGTCGTAACCGTTTTCCGAGAGCAGCGCCTTGCCCGCCTGCTGGATATCCCAGGCCAGATGATCATCCGGAAGACCGTCGGGCGGTCGGGCATGAAACACCGTGTTGGGTTCCAGCGTGAGTTGGTACCAGGAAATGTGTTCCGGACCCAGGTCGATGGCCTGCTGCAGATCGTCGAGCGCCATAGCGACGCTCTGTTGCGGCAGTCCATGCATAAGATCCAGGTTGATATTGTCGAAGCCGCCCGCGCGCGCCGCCGCGAACGCGTTCTGGATGTCCTTGCTCGCGTGAATACGGCCAAGTTTCGTCAGCAGTTCGTCGTCGAAACTCTGTGCACCGATAGACAAGCGGTTCACGCCCGCGTCGCGGTAGCCGGCGGGCGCGCCGTATTCGACGGTGCCTGGATTGGCCTCCATCGTAATTTCCGCATCAGCCGCTAAAGTGAAATGGCTACGCACTGCTTCGAGGAGCGTCGCAATCTCGTCCGGCGAAAACAGGCTTGGCGTGCCGCCACCGATAAATACGGTTTCGATGCGGCGACCGTCCGCGCGATACACCTCTGACTCAATGTCGGCAAGCACTGCCTTTACGTATCTTGAAGTGGGTGCGCTGTCGCCCGCCGTATGCGAGTTGAAATCGCAATACGGGCACTTCTTCACGCACCACGGGAGGTGCATATAGAGCGACAGCGGCAGCGCGTTCACGAGTAGTGCTGTTTGATGAGCGCCACGAGTTTTTGCAGCGCCTGGCCGCGATGGCTACGGGCGTTCTTATCTTCGGGAGATAACTCGGCCGAGCTCACACCGGCATCCGGTACGAAAAAAAGCGGGTCGTAACCAAACCCGCCCTCGCCCTGGCGCGCGTGCAGTATTTCGCCGCGCCATTCGCCTTCTCCAACGAGCGGTTCGCCACCCGGTTCGATATAGGTTGCTACGCAATGAAACGCGGCGCCACGGTCTGTTACCCCCTCGAGCTCTGCCAGCACCTTGTCGTTGTTTGCCTCGTCATCACCATGTACGCCTGCGTAACGCGCCGAATACACGCCGGGCGCACCATTGAGGGCATCGATCGAAAGCCCGGAATCGTCAGCAATAGCCGGCAGCCCGGTCGCCTCCGCCGCGTGGCGTGCCTTGATCAGGGAGTTTGCTGCAAATGTGTCACCATCCTCGACAGCGTCGTCGACGCCAAACTCGGACTGCGCAACGACGTCGACATCGAGCCCTTGCAGCAATCGGGCGAGCTCGCGAATCTTGCCGGCATTGCTGCTGGCCATGACGATCTTTCGGGGCCGAGCGCTCACGACAAAGCGGCGCTTATCGCCTCGCGTTGCGCTACAACGATGTCTGCAATGCCGGCTTTGGCGAGCGACATCATGGCGGCAAATTCGTCATCGGTAAAAGCATGCCCCTCGGCGGTGCCCTGCACTTCGATAAATCGACCGGCATCGTTCATGACGATGTTCATGTCAGTTTCGGCTTCGGAGTCTTCGGCATAATCGAGGTCGAGTACGGGTGTGCCGCTGTATATGCCGACGGAAATTGCCGCCACCTGACCGTGCAGTGGATTCTTTTTAAGTACGCGGCGTTTTACGAGACGCTGCATCGCAATGTCGAGCGCCACGTATGCGCCCGAAATCGATGCCGTGCGTGTTCCGCCGTCGGCCTGGATGACATCGCAATCGAGCGTCACCATGCGTTCGCCGAGTGCACCCATGTCAGTAATAGCGCGCAGACTGCGACCAATGAGTCGCTGAATTTCAAGCGTGCGACCGCCCTGCTTGCCGCGGGCGGCTTCGCGACCTGAGCGCGTGTGCGTGGCGCGCGGCAACATGCCGTACTCGCCGGTCACCCAGCCGCTGCCCTTGCCGCGCATCCAACCGGGCACGCGGTCTTCGATGCTGGCAGTGCACAGCACCTGCGTGTCACCGAAGGTCGCTAGCACGCTGCCCTCGGCATGTTTTGTGAAGTCAGTAACGAAGCGCAGTTCGCGCAACTGGTCGGGATTGCGGCCGCTCGGGCGCATGGTGTTTCTCCGGT
>JBCAZN010000083.1:0-8242 GCA_038533035.1 Pseudomonadota bacterium | reverse complement strand
CCGTTGAGCACGTCATTACTGAACCCGGTGCGACCGAGGACCGCGAGCCCAAACATCGTGCTGGTCAGGAGCTCACCGGCCTCCTCGACATCCACGTCTTCGCGGATCTCACCGCGCGCTTTTGCAGAATCGAGGCCAATCGAGAAGGCCTTCGACATGCGCTTCATGAAACGATGCAACACGCCGCGCAATTCCTCGTCCTGCGGCGCAAGCTCCATGGTTGTGTGGATAAACAGGCAACCCTTGTGCTCTTCCTGGCAGCACATGTCTTCAACACGGTCGCGAAAAATCGCTCGAATGTGCTCCAGTGACGCGCCTGGTTCCAAAAGGCGCAGGAACGACTGCTTGCCCATGCCCTCGGCGTATTGCTCAAGTGCCTGCTCGAACAGCTCGCGCTTGTTGCCAAACGTGCCATACAGCCCGTAGCGGCTCACGCCCGTGGCCTGCACGATGTCCTCCATCGAGGTTTCCGAGTAGCCCTTGGACGAAAACAGCTCCACCGCCTGCGAAAGCGCCGTGTTGGGATCGAATGTGCGTGTCCTCACCATGCAAAACAGAATAGTCATTCTGATTTGGCAAGTCAACCCCCTAATCGAGAAATTTTGCTAATTCAGGAAGATCTTGAGCAAGCGGACCGTCATAGCGGCATCAGGCGGCACTCGCCTCTCTCGGGTCGTAGCCTAAGTTCGGTGCCAGCCAGCGTTCGGCCTCTTCGATGCTCATGCCCTTGCGTTTGGCGTACGACTCGACCTGGTCGCGATCGACCTTGCCCACCGGAAAGTACTTGCTGTCCGGGTGCGAGAAGTAAAAACCGCTGACCGCTGCGGTCGGATACATCGCGAACGAATCGGTGAGTCGCAGACCGATGCTCGACTCGACGTCGAGCATTTCCCACAGCGTTGCCTTCTCCGTGTGATCGGGGCACGCCGGGTACCCGGGCGCGGGGCGAATGCCCATGTACTTCTCGGCGATTAAATCTTCGTTGCTGAAGGCCTCTTTGGGCACGTAGCCCCAATACTCTTTCCGCACGCGTTCATGCATGTATTCGGCCAGTGCCTCGGCAAGACGGTCCGCGAGCGCTTTGAGAATTATCGAGCTGTAGTCATCGTGGGCCTTTTCGAAACGCTCAACGTGCTTATCGATGCCGATTCCGGCCGTCACCGCAAATCCGCCGATGTAGTCTGCGGTACCTGATGGCGCGACGAAATCGGCAAGGCAGTGCTGGGGCTGACCTTCGGACTTCGCACGCTGTTGGCGTAATTGGTGTAAACGGTGGGCAATCGCATTGCGGTCATCGTCGCAAAAGACATGAATATCGTCGTGATCATGCGCGTTCGCGGGGAAGAACCCCAGAACCGCCCTCGCCTCAAGCCAGCGCTCCTCAATAATTGTGTCCAGCATCGCACACGCGTCATTGAACAGGGACGATGCGGCCTCGCCCACAGTCGCGTCGCTCAGGATCTGCGGGAAACGGCCGTGGAACTCCCAGGCATTGAAGAACGGCATCCAGTCGATGTAGTCACGCAGGACGCTGAGGTCTATATCGTCGAATACTTTTTTACCGAGAAAACCCGGCTTCGGCGGCTCGTAACCCTGCCACTCGCACTGATGCTTGCGGCCGCGCGCTTCACTGAGCGACAGCTGCGGCGTCAGCCGTTTCTTGTTCGCGTGCCGGTCGCGGCGTCGCGCGTTGTCGGCGCGTGTTTTTTCGACCAGAGCGTCACGCGTTCCGGGCTCGATCAGCGCCTGTGCAACGCCGACGGAACGCGAAGCGTCTTTCACGTAAATAACCGGGCCTTCGTAGTTGGGCTCGATCTTGACAGCTGTGTGCGCGGGCGACGTCGTCGCACCGCCAATCAACAGCGGAAGTTTGTAGTTCAGGCGCTGCATCTCGCTCGCGACGTGCACCATTTCATCGAGCGACGGCGTAATCAGGCCCGACAGGCCGATGATGTTCGCGCCCTCGCGATTCGCTGCCTCGAGAATCTTGTCGCAGGACACCATGACGCCGAGATCGACCACCTCGAAGTTGTTGCACTGCAGCACAACGCCGACGATGTTCTTGCCAATGTCGTGCACATCACCTTTGACGGTCGCGAGCACGATCTTGCCATTCGAACTCATCTTGCCGTCTTTCTCTTCTTCAATGTACGGCACGAGATGACCGACCGCTTTCTTCATGACGCGAGCCGATTTCACGACCTGCGGCAGAAACATCTTGCCCGCGCCGAACAGGTCGCCGACGACGTTCATACCGTCCATCAATGGACCCTCGATGACGTCGAGCGGCCGATCGGTCGCAAGGCGTGCTTCTTCGGTATCGTCAACGACATACTCATCAAGGCCATTAACGAGCGCGAACTCGAGGCGCTTGTTGACGTCGAATTCGCGCCACGACAGATCCGCACCCTTGGCCGCAGCGCCGCTTTTTTGGTCCTTATAGTTCTCGGCAACAGTGAGCAGTTTCTCGGTGCCGTCAGGATCCGTATTGAGGACCACCGCCTCGACCGCTTCGCGCAAATCGTCGGGCAGGTCTTCGTAAATTGCCAGCTGACCGGCATTGACGATGCCCATATCCATGCCGGCGCGAATCGCGTGAAAAAGAAACACCGAGTGAATCGCTTCCCGCACCACGTTGTTGCCGCGGAACGAGAATGAAACGTTGCTGACGCCACCGCTGACGAGCGCGTGCGGCAGCTGTTCCTTGATCAGGCGCGTCGCCTCGATGAAATCGCGGCCGTAGCTCGAGTGCTCCTCGATACCGGTCGCAATCGCAAAGATGTTTGGATCGAAGATGATATCCGCCGGATCAAATCCAACCTTGTCGACGAGCACGTTGTACGATCGCCGCGAAATCTCAACCTTGCGTTCGACGGTATCGGCCTGGCCGGACTCATCGAAGGCCATGACAATGACCGCGGCACCGTAGTCGAGGCACAGCTGCGCCTGCTCGATGAATGCGTCCTCGCCTTCCTTGAGACTGATCGAGTTCACGATGGCTTTGCCCTGCACACATTTAAGGCCAGCCTCGATGACCGTCCACTTCGACGAGTCGATCATAATCGGCAGGCGCGAGACGTCGGGCTCGGAGGCAATCAGGTTCAGGAACGTCTCCATCGCCTGCTCGGAGTCGAGCATGCCCTCGTCCATGTTGACGTCGATGATCTGCGCACCGTTGTCAACCTGTTGGCGCGCAACGTTGACCGCGGCCGTGTAGTCGTCGGCTTCGATCAGCCGTCGGAAAATTGCAGAGCCAGTGACATTGCAGCGCTCACCAACGTTGGCGAACAGGTCGTCAGGGCCCAGGTTAAAGGGTTCGAGGCCCGACAGGCGCAAACGCACCGGGAGCTCGGGTATTGCACGCGGCGCAACGCCATCGACAGCGGCCCGCAAGGCTTTGATGTGGTCCGGACGGGTGCCGCAGCAGCCGCCCACCAGGTTGACCAGTCCGCTCGTCGCGAATTCGCCAACAACCTCGGCCATTTCCCCGGGCGTTTCGTCGTACTCGCCGAATTCATTGGGCAGGCCGGCGTTCGGATGGGCACTGACGCGCGTGTCGGCGACGCGTGACAACTCGTCGACGTACTGGCGCAGTTCCTTCGCACCGAGCGCACAGTTGAGGCCAATCATGAACGGCTTAACGTGTCGCACCGAGTTCCAGAATGCCTCGGTCGTTTGTCCCGACAACGTCCGGCCCGAAGCGTCGGTAATCGTGCCGGAAATCATGACGGGCAATTCCGTGCCGGTCGCGCGAAACGCGCGTTTCACCGCGATGATCGCGGCCTTCGCATTCAGTGTGTCGAATATCGTCTCGACCATCAGGAAGTCGACGCCACCGTCGATCAGCGCGCACGCGGCCACTTCGTAAGTTTCGGCCAGCTGATCGAACGTGATGTTGCGATACCCCGGATCGTTTACGTCGGGCGATATTGATGCCGTGCGGTTTGTCGGGCCCAGTACGCCAGCGACGTAGCGCGGTACGCCCGTCCGTTCTGCGTACTCGTCCGCGCACTCGCGCGCCAGCCGCGCCGCCGCTGTATTCAACTCCGCAACGATGTCTTCCATACCGTAGTCGGCCATCGACGGTGCATTGGAATTGAACGTGTTGGTTTCGAGGATATCGGCGCCCGCCTCGAGAAACCCGCTGTGTATTTCGCGAATAAGATCGGGACGCGTCAGCGTCAACAGGTCGTTGTTGCCCTTGAGGTCTGACGCCCAGTCGGCAAAGCGCTCGCCGCGGTAGTCCTCCTCGGCGAGGCCGTAACCCTGGATCATCGTGCCCATGGCGCCGTCGAGCAGCAGGATACGCTCGTCGAGCGCGCTCATTAACTGGTTGATTCGTTCGTTACGGTCCATCGTTTTGCCTCACGCCGCCGCCTGATCCGCACGCACGCCCAGCGCATGGCAGATGGCGTACGTCAACTCGGACCGGTTGAGCGTGTAAAAGTGAAATTCGTTAACGCCGGCGTCCTCGAGGCGTCGTACCTGCTCGATCGCGACACTGGCCGCAATCATCTGGCGAGTTTCGGCGTCGTCTTCGAGGCCGGCAAAGCGATCACGCAACCAGCCGGGCACGCTCGCACCACACATGTCGGCAAAGCGCTCGAGCTGCGGAAAGCGTGTTATGGGCAGAATGCCCGGCACAATGTGCTTGTCGATTCCCGCGGCTGCACAACGATCCCTGAATTCGAGAAAAACGTCGATGTCGAAAAAGAACTGTGTGATCGCGTGACTCGCGCCTGCGTCGAGTTTGCGTTTCAGATTGTCGAGGTCAAACGCGGCGTTCGGTGCCTCGGGATGTACTTCGGGGTAGGCCGCAACCGAGATGTCGAAGTCGGCCACCTTGCGTAGTCCGGCAACCAGGTCGGACGCGTACGCGTAGCCGTCAGCATGCGGTTCGTATTTGTCCGCGCCTTTCGGCGCGTCGCCGCGCAGTGCCACAAGATGACGAACACCCATATCCCAGTACTCGCGCGCGATGTCGTCGATCTCACCGCGACTGGCCCCGATGCACGTCAGGTGCGGTGCCGGCGTCAGGTCGGTGTCGGCAATAATTCGTGCGACGGCGGCGTGCGTGCGCTCGCGCGTCGAGCCGTCGGCGCCATACGTAACGGAAACAAACCGGGGTGTTAGCGGTGCGAGTCGCTCGATCGAATTCCAGAGCGTCTGTTCCATCGCCTCCGTATTCGGCGGGAAGAACTCAAACGAAACGTTCGGCGAGGGTTTGCTGTTCATAGAGATATCGTCCCTGGTTACGCAACCGCGCTTTCCTGCGCGGCCGTGGTTGCTACGGCAAGTAGCCACTTAGGTGCCTTGCTCGGAATCTGACGTGGCGGCGCCAGCCGCAGTCCGGACTCGGATGCCCACGCTGCAAATCGTGATCGCACTTCGGTGACCTCGCGGTCATCTATCGAGGCGAGCAGCAGCAAACGACCGCCGGGGCTCAGCAATCGCTTCGCCTCGCGTATGGCAGCCATCGGGTCGCTCGCATCGAGCAATACGTCATCGAGGATGATCGTGTCGAACTCGCCGTCTGCGAACGGCAGTTCGTACATGTCGCCATTACGCAAAGCGCAGTTTGGTGTCCCGGCAAGCAACAATTCGGCACGCGCAAGTCGTCGCTGGTCGGAGTCCACATCGACGCCGACGGAGCGCTGCGCGCGCGTCGCCAGCAACTTGAGGATCCGCCCCTGCCCGCTGCCAATATCGAGCAGGTCACCCAGCGGACGAGCGACTGTCAGCTCGACGAGCGCGCGATAGAGCGAACGATCACTTTCCGTGACGGCGTCGGCACCAACGTCGCCCTCTGCACGAATGTCGCGCAGCTTGGCAAGGTCCCGCGCGAACTGCGGTTCTTCCGATGGCACCAACGTCAGCAGTTGACGTCGAGCTGCGGAGTCCGCGCCGGCAGCTTGCACCCGGTAAAAGACGAAATGGCCTTCGCGAAAGCGCTCGAGCAGGTTGGCATCACAGAGTGCTTTCAAATGCTGCGAGATGCGCGGCTGGCTGAGGCCCGTGACCAGCGTCAGTTCGGAGACCGAGCACTCGGTGACGCCGCACAGCGCCACGAGCCGCATCCGCACGGGATCTGCGAGCGCTTTGAGACGACCGATCAGGCGTTCTGTGTCCGGGCTCATTAAAATATAAATATTTATTTATATATAAAGACCGACAGTGTAGCGCAGCACATTCGTCGCCGCTACCGCCTCGCGAAAAAAAACTCGGTCACTGACACCATTAGATTGAGTCTAAAGGCGGCGCTTGGGTAGCAGCAGACAGACCAGGCAGACCGGCACGAACAGGAACCAGCCATTGATCGCACCGCCGCTCATGCCGGACAGCGCCGAACAGCCGCTTAAGCAGATCAAAACTCCGATAATCAGGCTCGATTTGGCCATGGCGTCGTCTCCCTTCCATTGCGAAATGTTGCGACGCTATTGAGCCCGACCTCGCCGCAATGCGAATGATCGGCCGCTGATTTTGTCCTCAGGAAGCCCTGATGTTATTGATTTAGCAAACAAACTCGCCGTGCATGAGAAATGCGGCGGCCTGGTCGTGGACATCCACGGAGAGCAACAGTCCCTTGTGGCTGACGTCCATGACGATGTGATCCTTGAGTCCGTCGAGGCAGGTTTCCGATACGGCGACCGTGCCGTCGTTGTCTTCGCCAAAGTTCGCCACGATCTGGCCGAGACCAAACGGCACCGTGCCGGCTATCGAGCCAATGTCTCGTGCGGTCGCCACTTCGGCCGCCCACTCGCTTGCCGATGCGTCGATAACACCCTCGGGCAATGAATAGCCGACCAGCGGCGACATCCAGTCGAAGTCGTCCAGTACGCGCCCGGCGCGCGACCCGGATAGCGGCGAACCCAGGCAGACGATGCGCCCGTCCGGAAAGTCACTGTGGTTGGCTGCGGTACGCAAGGCGAGCACGCCGCCGAGGCTATGTCCGATGACATGCACCGTCGCCGCATCCTGTTCGTCGATGAAATTGGCGAGCGCCTCGGCGTTTTCGTCGAGCGTGCCGCGAATCGACGGATAGTTAAAAAGAACGCCGCGCATGCCGTACTCACGTTCGAGCCGGCGCTTGATCAGGTACATACCTACGCCATGGGACAGGTACCCATGAACGAGAACGACTGTGGGCGTGTCGCTATTCAGTCCGCGGTGCTCGCAGGCGAATACCGGTTTCCTTGAGCTGCTCGGCCGACACCTCGCCAGGCGCATTGGTCAGCGGGCACGCGGCCGTCTGAGTCTTAGGAAACGCAATCACGTCGCGAATGCTCTCGGCGCCAGCCATGAGCATGACGATACGATCCAGGCCAAATGCGATGCCGCCATGCGGTGGACAACCGTACTGCAGTGCCGTTAACAGGAAGCCGAACTTTTCCTCGGCTTCTTCTTCCGAGATATCGAGGATGTCGAACACAGCGGCCTGAATGTCCTGGTCATGGATACGAATCGATCCGCCACCAATCTCGGAGCCGTTCAACACCATGTCGTAGGCGCGTGACAGCGATGCACCGGGATCGGCGCGCAAGGCCTTGGCATCATTGACCGACGGCGCCGTAAACGGATGGTGCAGCGAGGTCCAGCGTTTCGACTGCGCATCCTTTTCGAACATCGGAAAATCAACAACCCAAAGCGGCGCCCAACCGTCAGCAACCAGCCCACGGTCCTCGCCGACTTTGACGCGCAACGCGCCCAGTGCATCGTTCACGACGCGCGCCTTGTCGGCGCCGAAGAAGATCAGGTCGCCGGTCTTTGCGCCCGTGCGCTCAAGAATGCCTTTAGTTACCTCGTCACCGAGGAACTTGAGAATCGGTGACTGCAGGCCGTCCATGCCGGCATCAACGTCATTAACCTTGATGTAGGCCAGACCTTTCGCGCCGTAACGACCGACAAACGCCGTGTAATCATCGATCACTTTGCGACTCATTTCCGCGCCACCCGACACGCACAATGCGGCAACGCGGCCTTCAGGGTCCGCGGCCGGGCCGGCGAATACCTTGAAGTCGACCGACGCCATGAGATCGGAAACTTCGACGAGCTCGAGGTCGATGCGCAGGTCCGGTTTATCCGAGCCAAAACGATCCATCGCCTCGGCATAGCTCATGCGCGGGAATGGCGCCGGCAGGTCAACATCCAGCGCTTCTTTAAAGAGATGGCGAACCAGGCCTTCCATCGCATTGCTGACGTCGTCTTCGTCGACAAAGCTCATTTCGATATCGAGCTGCGTAAA
>JBCAZN010000082.1:0-8287 GCA_038533035.1 Pseudomonadota bacterium | reverse complement strand
TTGGACCTTGCGTCAACAGCCAGGGCACCGGGATGGATTGTGTATGCAGCAGCGCAAAGGCAACGAATCCTGTGAGCATGCCGACCAGCGCACCGCGCTCTGTAACGCCCTGCCAGAGACTGCCCAGAATCAGCGGCCCGGCCAGCGCAGACGTCATGCCGCCGATGCCCATCCACACCAGCAACGCAATGTTGACATCGAGCAGTGCCCAGGCCACGGCCGCACTGGCCGCCAGCACGCCGACCGTCGCCCAGCGGCTGATCAGTAACACGCGTTTGTCCAAAGCTTCGTCGCTCAAATTCGGCGACCAGCGCCTGGCAAAGGTGCGGCGATACAAATCATTGGCAAACACCTGTGCCGACGATACGACGAGGCCATCGGCCGTCGACATGATGGCGCAGAGCACGGCAACACCGAGTAACGCCGCCAGCCAGGTGGGAAACAGCGTCACGAATAATTCCGGTATCGCCTGGTTTGCGCCGCCGTCGAGCAGGGAATCACCCAGATGCACGCGCGCCAGCATGCCACCCAGCGACATCATGGGGAGCAACAAAGACGACAAGAACGCGACGATCAGAAAGCGGCGCCGCGCGGAGTCGGCATTCAGTGCCCACAGCTTGTTGCCGATGTGCGGCAGCATGCCAAGCGGAATGTGCGCAATGATGATGGCGATGATCGCCCACGGCGAGCCAACGATCTGCATCGTCGGGTGCAACCAGCGCACCGTGTTCGGATCCGTTTCGCGTAAGCGGTCCATGACGCTGCCGAAGCCACCGTCTATGCCGAAACCGGTCAGGAACATCAGTAACACGCCCGCTGCAATCAACAGCATGACGCCGCCCTGAACGGCATCGGTCAGAATGTCTGCGTGTGCGCCGCCCAGCGTGACGTAGAGCAGCAATACCGTTGTTGTAATGATGAGTGCCGGCCCTTGCGACAGGCCTAGCATGGTTTCGAACATCACCAGGCCCGCCACCAACTGCCCGGCCAGGTAGAAGAACAGGATCAATGACATCAGCGCCGCGATGACGCGAATGCGTTCCGACCCGTAGCGGTCGCCAAGGTATTCCGGAATCGATCGGCTGCCGAAACTGTTGCCGGACTGCGATACGACTCGCAGGCAGATGAACACACCGATGTACATGCCGATCGGGAAACAGACCGCGTACAGCATGATGGAAATGCCGCTGGAATACGCCAGCCCGGGCAAGCCGAGGAACGTGGCGCCAGACGCGCCGGTCGCCGCAAATGCGAGGGCCAGTGACAGCGGACCGTACGATTGGCGCGCGACCGCATAGTCGTCGGCACGATGGACGCGGCGAACAGCCCAGGCGCCGAGCGACAGCATGCCCGCGCAGTAGACAATGAAAAAGGTCCAGGACCAGGCTTGTAAACTCATACGGTTTTCTCTTCCAGGTCGTCTATTTCACACCTTCGATTGCTGCAATCGCGCCGTCCAGCGACGTCAAAATGCGTGTCTTTACCAAATCGACATCCACACCCTCGGTACTCTTCTGCCCCGCCATGTAGCGTGCATAAACACCATGAAGAATCGCTGCGGACTTCCAGTGATTGAAGCCGATGTAGTAGTCCAGCATGTCGATACTCAAACCGGTGCGGTCGGCATAGCGCCCAGCCAGTTCGGCGCGGTAAGGAAATCCGCCCACGGACGTTGGCGAAGTCGGGCTTGCCGCGGCGTCCTCGGCATCCGTCGGCCAGGCCTTCAGCGTGTAGCCAAGGTCGGCCAGCGGGTCACCCAGCGTCGAGATTTCCCAATCGACTACGGCCGAGACTTTCGAATCAGCGCCGATCAGGCAGTTGTGAAAGCCGTAGTCACCGTGCACGACTCTCGCCATACCCTGGTCGGGCTGTTTGTCGATGAAAAACTGTTTCAGTTCGTGGGCGCGCGGGTCGTCAAACTTTGCTGGCTCGACGGACGCTTCCCAGGATCGGTACCAGACCTTGATCTGGCGGCCGATGTAATCCTCTTTCTTGGCGAACGTGCCAAGGCCGATTTCGTCCGGATCGAGTGCGTGTAAATCGGCGAGCGTATCGATAAACGAATGTGCCAGTACCGTGCGCTTGTTTTCGGGAACCCAATCGCGGGTTTCCTCCGCCGTGTACAGCGGCCGGCCCTCGGAAAAGCCCATCACGTAGAACCAGGCGCCCGTAATGGTTTTGTCTTCGCAGAATCCCAGCGCAGCCGGCACCGGAAAGCCGGTCGGCGCGAGCGACGAGATCAGTGCCCACTCGCGGCTCATGTCGTGCGCCTTGGGTAATAACTCACCTAATGGCGGCCTGCGAACAACGGCCTTACGGCCAGCCGTGTCTTCGAGCAAATACGTCAGGTTGGAGTGTCCGCCCTCCAGCTGGGTCCACTTGAACGGCGGCGAGAGATCATCGACGTTCGCGTCTATCCAGGCTTCAACGGCGGGCACATCGTAGCCCTGCGCGTCACGCGGATTATTGTCTGTTGGGTCAGTTGCCATTTAGGTACTCTGCCTTGATCGCATGGACATCGATCTTTTCCGTCGCGCCGCGGGGTAACGGCGTATCCCGGAACCAGATCTTTTTCGGGACCTTGAAACTGGAGAGCTGCGATCGTAAGAACTCCTTGAGCTCATCTTCAGCGATAGTCGCACTCGAGCGCAAATATACGCAGCTACCGACCACCTCACCCAAACGATCGTCCGGGATCGGGAATACAATCGCTTCAGCCACGTCCGGGTGCTCATGCAGCGCCGCCTGCACCTCATTGCAGGAAATGTTCTCGCCGCCGCGGATGATCAAATTCTTTTTGCGATCAACGATTGTGACGAGTTCATTCTCGTCCACCGTCGCCAAATCGCCGGTGTACAGCCAGCCGTCGCGCAATGCCTGTGCGGTTGCGTCTTCCTTATTCAGGTAGCAACGCATATTGCAGACACTCTTTAATACCAGCTCGCCGACGTCGCCAATGGCCACGTCGTTGTCGTTTTCGTCGACAATCCGCATTTCCATTAGCGGTTGCTGTACGCGACCGGTTGCATCGGGATTGTCGACGTAGAACTGGGCGCGGATGCCGATGCCCGGGCCACCCGTTTCCGTCATGCCGAAGCCATTGCCCGGCGCCACGTGCGGTAAATTCTCGACGATTTGTGCGACCTGCGCCGCCGGACGCTTCGCGCCACCCGAGTCAACGGTGCGCAACGACTCGAGTTTTTTGCCCATTGCCTTGGCCGTTGTGATCAGTTCCGCTGACATTGTCGGCACGCAGGAAAACCGCGACACCTGTTCCCGTTCGATCAGCTCAACGGCGCGCGCCGCGTCCCACTTGTACAAAATCACCGCCTTAAGCCCCATCCACAGAGACAACAGGAAGCCAGGGTGCGTGGCCGAGATATGAAAAAACGGCGTGGTGATCATTGTGCAGGGTCGATACGGGTTGCCGTCCGCATCGATCGTCGGCGGCGGTGATGTACCCGTCAGTTCAGCAAGTCGCACACCAAACAGCCACGACATCACTGCGTTGACGGCGCTGCGATGCGTCAGCACGACGCCCTTCGGATGCCCGGACGTGCCGGAGGTATAGAGCACGGCAAAATCGTCATCGGGGTGGATCGTAACGTCGGGCAACGTATCGCCGGCATCGCTGTCGAACAGGCTCCAGAAGCCTGGCAACTTTTCAGCGGCCGCCGTACGCACAACAACGGTCTCGATGCCGCGCCGCCCGGCGAACGGCTGCATGTTGTCCGCGCGCGGTTGATCGACAAACGCGAGTCGAGCACCGCTGTCATCGAATCCGTATTCGAGTTCCTGGGTCGTCCACCAGCTATTCAGAAAAACGGGGACCGCACCGACCGATGCGATAGCCATGAACAACATCGGGTACTCCGGTACGTTGCGCATTGCCAGCGCGACGTGATCGCCGGGCTTAACACCGTAGTCATCAACAAGCAGGTGGGCGAGCCGAACCGTATTGCGATGAAACTCAAGGAAGCTGTAACGCTCGTCTTCGTACACCAGGAAATCGACATCGCCGTGCTGCTGACAAAAGTCGAGCAGGTCGCGCACGCTGTTCGGCGCATTCTTGAACGTCGTGTAGCTAACGCCACGAATCTCGCGCTGTTCCACCGCGAACGCCTCTTCGTTGGCGACGATCTGGTTGACTGCTTTTCGTACCGTCTCAATCTGCATTGGGAGGTCAGCCCTCTGCGTTGGACGCGGCCTCGCGCCGTGCTTCCAGCTCCACAAGAATTTCGTCATGGCGCTTTTTGTCGATGTTGTAAAACGACATGGCGAATACCGCAAATATGTAGAACACGAAATACACCGGTCCATTGAGTATCAGCAACCCATCCAGGGTTGCTGGCGCCAGGTTCCCGACTTCGGCTTTCTCCGGAAAACCGATAAATTCGAGACCGAATCCAGCAAAAAGCCCGCCAACGCCTTGTGTCGTCTTATTGCCGAAGCTGCGCACAGAAAAGATGATGCCTTCGCCGCGTTTGCCCGTGTTCAGCTCATGTTCGTCTGCAACGTCACACAGCTGCGAGTCGATGATGATCTGGGAAACCGGAAACACCATAAATCCGAGCATTAAAGGCCCGAATATCAGGGGAACCAGGAGTGGAGAATCGTTGGCAACGAAAAGCCCCAGTAACTTCAAAGTGTGTGGCGTTGCGCACATTATGGCCGTGAACAGTACAGCCCAAATTACGATTTGCTTCTTCTCCAGGTACTTGGACAACCACACCATTAATGGCAATGCCACAAAAACGCCGGGCATTTTCGCCACCGCGGCCCAAAATATTTCTTCAGACGAAAGCTCGAACACGTAGATATAGGCGTAGGCGTTAACAATGCCGATAATGCCGAGGCTGATAAAGGTAATCACCATGCTCAGGCAAGCGGCCAGATACGATGGGTTCTTCAGCAGCTCCAGTAGCTCGCGAAAGTACTTCTTGAATTGAAACTTGTCGCTGACATTAATCTTATGCAGGTACGGAATCTGGTCCATCGTGCCGAATGTGCAGAGCAGGACCGAAAATAAAATCGTCACTGCTCCGACCGACGCCAGCACGATGTACCGACCTTCGTTCAATAGGCCGTTGTCGTATTCCGGCGTCGACGGAAAGATAAAATACAACATGGCCCCGACCACGGCTATCGACAGGATCATCTGCACGACCATGTTGTAACCAAATATTGACGAACGCTCGTCGTAGTCGTCAGTCATTTCGGCACCGAGGGCATCATGCGGAATCAGGTAGAACGTTTGCCCGAGGCGAACCAACGCGAAAAAGGCCGCCAGCCAGATGAATAAACCAAATTCACTGAGTCCATCGATAGGTTGATACAGGAAGAAAAAACCGATCGCGATCGGAAGTGCAGACGCAAACATAAACGGATGTCGTCGGCCCCAGCGACTCCGGAACCGGTCTGACATTGTGCCGACTATCGGATCCGCGACGGCGTCGATAATGCTGACAATCAGATAAGCGGTTCCTGCCAGTGCCGCCGACATGCCGAGCACCTGGTTATAGAACAGGATCGTCGTAATGCCGCCTGCCGTTACCGTCGCTTCCTGGAGTGCTCCGGAGGCAAACAGTAACTTCGTTCTTACGGGTATCTTACGACGCCGCTCGACCGGCTCATCGGCGCTTGTAGCGGTGGTCACCGACCTTTGAACTCCGGCTCGCGCTTCTCGACGAACGCCTTGACCGCGCTTTTGTGGTCTTCGGTGCTCGCACAATGCACGTGATGCGAAACTTCGAGATCGAGGCAGTCGTGTACGTCCCCCGACGTTAATGCGCGGGCAAAGTTTTCTTTCATGTACATGTACGCAACGGTTGGCCCGTTGCCGAGACGGCCCGCGATTTCCTGTGTCTTGGCAGCCAGGTCTTCCGGCTCGACCACCCAGTTTGTCAGGCCAAGTCTGAGAGCTTCGTCGGCGCTGATGCGCTCGGACAGGAAGTACAACTCCTTCGCCTTCGAGGTGCCGACCAGTTGCGACAGGAATAAGCTGCCGCCGTAGTCGCCGGAGAAGCCGATGCGCGCGAATGCGCTGGTCATGATCGCGTTCGAGGCCATGATACGAAGATCACAGGCCAATGCGATGCCGAGACCTGCGCCGGCGGCGGCACCCGGCAGCACCGCGATGGTTGGTTTCGGCATCTTGTACAGTCGCCCCGACGTTGCGCGCTGGTGAATCCGTTGCCGGTTAATCGCTTCGTCGATGGTAATCTTTCGACCATCCTTGTTGCGTTGGGCCATGGCTTTGACATCACCGCCTGCGCAAAAACCTTTTCCTGCGCCCGTAACGACGACGCAGCGAACATCGAAACTCGATTCGGCATAAGCGGTTTGCTCGCTGAATGCATCCAGCATTTCCGGCGTCAGCGCGTTGCGCGCCTCCGGTCGATTCATTGTGAGCGTCAGGACACCGTCGTCCATTGACGCCAACAGATGATCGGTCCCTGTCTCGATCATTTCAGCGGCCATGAATTCCCCCTCTTTTTGGAATTGAACGCGTTTTGAGTATATCGGGTGTCGTTACCGGCCCGCGCTCGCGCAGGGCGAAAAGCACCCATTTTCGGGCCGGGAAGCGGCTAAACGAAATTGATCGCTGTGCCGCAGACGGTAACGGTGTCGCCATCGTGTTGCAGGCCAAGTCGCTCGGCGGCAGAAAAGATGGCGTCGCGGTCGATTGCCTCGATGTCGATGGCGCGCAGACCGGTGCCGCGACCATCCTCGGCCGCCACGAAGCGCACCGAGGTGGTGCCGTAATTCATCGTTGGCATGCCTGCGCTGTCGTCGATCGGATGGTCATAGGCGAGCGACCACTTCGCGGCCGTGGCTTTCGGGTCGCCCGATTGTACTTCCGCGGCAACGATATTCCCGGCATTCCGTGCCGTGCGCTCATTCCAGTCAGTGCCGGCCCAGTACCAGGCTTCCGGCGGATCCATCTGGTCGAGCGATGCAATCGCCCCCGGCACGTCGCGCGGGTGCAGATGGATAGCCTTCGCATGCCCGATGTCGGCTTCCCAGACCGTTTCGATGTCCGTTGCAGCGAGACGTTCCTTCTCGGCGGCGAGATCGTCAACCTGCACGATCACCATGTAACCCCCGTCACCGCCACGGCGATCCAGCAGGCGCCCGGCAGTCGTGCCCTCCTGGACGGGGCAAACGACTTCGAGAAAGGTATCGCCGACCGTCATCACGATATTTTGCAGACCGAACTTGTCGATCTTGGGATCGATGTACGCGGCGTCGACGCCCAGCAACTCGTACAGTGCTTCCCGAACGGGCTGCATCTCCCGGGCAACCAGCGCGATTTGTCGTATTCTCATTTTCGCAGCCTCAAATGGGTGAATTCGTCGTCCCGCTAACGGCCGTTCACTAGCAGATGACCTGTGCAACGTCGGGATCGCATGGCATTGTTTCCCTGGACCCCACAAGTGTCAACGATGTCACCCTTTACAATTCCCCATATTTTCGCAGGACCGCCAACATGAATGGAGCCGAAGCACTGATTCAGACGCTGATCGATGGCGGCGTCGAAGTCTGTTTCGCCAATCCGGGAACGTCAGAAATGCAGTTGGTCGCAGCGATCGGCGAGCAGGACGGCATGCGCGCCATTCTTGGATTGTTCGAAGGCGTCGTGACGGGAGCGGCCGATGGCTACGGCCGCATGGCCGACAAACCGGCGGCGACGCTGCTGCACCTCGGCCCAGGCCTCGGCAACGGTCTTGCCAATCTGCACAATGCCAAGCGCGCCCGCACACCGCTCATCAATATCGTTGGCGATCATGCCGTCGATCACGTGCAACATGACGCGCCATTGACGTCTGACATCGTTGGCGTTGCAACGCCGATGTCGGATTGGGTTCGCACGTCTACGTCCCCCTCCGATTTATCCACCGCCGGCGCCGAGGCCATCACGGCAGCGATGGAATATCCAGGCAAGATCGCGACGATCATTGCACCGGGCGATCATGCATGGACAGACGGCGCGGCAGTCAGTGCGCCGGGCAAAGTGCCTGACGCACCAACGGTGACCGACGAGGAGATTGCTGCAGCGGCGGCCCTCATGAGCCGGCCCGGCCCTGGCGCCTTGTTCATCGGCGGCAGGGCGCTGCGCGAAGAAGCCCTGCGCCAGGCAGGACGCATTGCCGCTGCCACCGGCGCGCGGATCATTTCCGACACCTCCCCTGCACGTTTGCAACGCGGCCGAGGCCGCGTTGTTGTGGAGCGTATTCCGTACTTCGCCGAAATGGCGGTTGAGTTTATGGAGGGTATCGAACAGATC
>JBCAZN010000081.1:0-8293 GCA_038533035.1 Pseudomonadota bacterium | reverse complement strand
GCCTGCACGTTTGGCAGGAATTCGACATAGCGATCGAAAGTTTCGACACCCAGTTCGCGTAGTGTATCGCCGCCAAACGTGCAGGCAACGGGCAACGGCCCCGGCAAGAAAGAGATTTACGTTCGCGGCGCCGCAACCGACCAGACCTCGGTCACGATCGGCCCTGCCAACGGCACGGCGCCGGGCGTAGCGTTATACGTCGATGACCAGCCAGTCTCGTTCGGCGCGCGTAACCTCGATTATTACGCCGTCGACCTGGAGCGCATTGAGGTACTCGCCGGCCCGCAAGGCACACTGTTCGGCGCAAGCTCGCAGTCAGGCACGATGCGCCTGATTACGAAGAAGCCGGTGCAGGACTCGTTCGCCGCCGGCTTCAATGCCAAGTATGGCTGGACCAATGGTGGCAAAGGCAGTGCTGCGATTGATGCCTACATCAACATTCCGTTTACCGAAAACTTCGCAACGCGCGTCGTTGTCTATTCGGACAGCCAGGGCGGTTGGATCGACAACGTCGAATCGACATTCACGCCGAGTGGACTTGTGGTCGACCGCAACAACTCGGCCGGTTTCGGCCCGGCCCTGACGGGTGCTGATTCTGTACAAAGCGCCTTTAACGGCCACCTGGTCAAAGACGACTGGAATGACGCTACGTACCGTGGTGCTCGACTCGGTTTCGCGCTCGACCTTAACGACGAATGGGACGTCCTGCTGCAACATACAGAGCAGACGCTGGTTGTCGACGGCACATTCCTCGCCGATCCGAGCCTGGGCGACGACAAGTCGGCGCAATTCTCACCGAACTCGAACCGCGATGACTTCGGTCTCACAACCTGGACGTTGAACGGTCGCCTCGGCTACCTCGACCTGGTCTACACGGGCGGTTTCCTCGAGCGCGAAGTTGACAGCATTATCGACTACACGTTCTACAACAACGGTGGCGGCTACATCACGTACTACCTGTGTAGTGGCAACATCTACGACGCAACCGACGTCAACAACTGCTACAACCCGACCAAACAGTATCTCGAGCACACTGAAAGCGAGCGTACAACTCACGAGTTTCGCGTGACATCAGATCCGGACAACCGCTTCCGCTGGCTGGCCGGTGTTTACATCAACGAGATCGAAACGAATCACGTCGGCGACTTCCAGTACTTCTCGACAAACCAGGCGTTTGAAGAGCACACCAACAGTTACTACAACGACAACCGCGGCGACGGCTTCCTGCTCGGTAATACGACCATACCGACTGCCGGCGTCAACACGGTTGGTCCACGTAGCCCGCTGACGACGTTCTTTAACGACTTCACACGTACTGAGGAAGAAATCGCTTTCTTCGGGCAAGTGCAGTTCGACCTGTCCGATGCATTTACGGTTTCGGTCAGCGCGCGCACTTACGATCTTGACTCGCAGCTGCAAGGCGCATCGAACTTCTCGTTCGGTTGCCGCTACGGCACTGGCGGCTTCGGCAATTCGGTCGCCACGCCGGACGGCCGCTGCACGAGTGACGAATTCAGTAACGACGTAACGGCACGCCTGTTGACACTCGGGGAGTACGCCGCAACCGGCGACGATAACGTCATCCTGAATGCCACTAACCCGACCGGCCGGCGCGATATGTTCCGCGGCGGCGGTAGCAACGCGGCCACGCTGCTTGCCATCCAGGAAGGTCGCCTCGATATCAGCGACATCCAGTCGGACGGTACAACCAACGAAAATGACACGATTGTCAGAGCGTCATTGGACTATCGCCCCAACGACGAGATGATGATCTACGCTGCCTGGTCAGAGGGATACCGTCCGGCCACGCAGAATCGTAACGCGGGCCAGCTCGCGGCCAATCAGACCGGTGTATTCAGTGGCTATGTCGTTCCGGCGGCCGCCAAGACCGACACACTTGAGAACATCGAGGTCGGTTTCAAGGGCGATGTCCTCAACGGCCGCATGCGACTCAATGCAACCTACTACATGTCAGACATCGAGAACCTGCAGGTGTCGAGATTTGACCCGTCGAACGTAGCCTTCCTGTTCTATGTCGAGAACGTCGGTGACGCCGAGATTGACGGGCTGGATGTCGATTTCCAGTGGGCCGCGACAGACAACTTCACGCTGTCCGGCGCATTCACGATGCTCGACACGGAGATTACGGCATTGAACCCACAGCTCACCGACATCGCAGTTCCCGTCGGCAGTGAGCTGCCCTGGGCCGCCGACTTCTCCGGCAACCTTCGGGCTCGTTGGGACTTCCCGCTCAATACATTGCAAGCCGACGGGTATGTCAACATGTCATTGAATTATCGAGGCGAAACGGTCAGTGCGGTCATTGGCAGTGCCGAGTTCTTTGAGGACACGCTGGTGCAACAGACCGGGCGCTCTTCTGGACTGCAAATCCGCAATGAAGGCGGAACCTTCGGTACGGTTACGATTCCCGACCCGGCTGGAGCCCGCTTGCCAAATAACTCGCGCTACGTAAACCCAAGTGCGACGACGCTCAATGCGGCATTTGGCTTTAACAAGGACAACTGGGGTGCCGAGATGTTTTTTGACAACATAACCGGCGAAGAAGCGCCCATCGTCCAGGTTGCCGGTAAGTTCACACCGGAAATTACGGTACAGCGACCGTTTACGGTCGGCATCCGCTTCAACTTCGATTATGAATAGATAAACAATCTGTGGATAATCAAAAGGGCGAACTTCGGTTCGCCCTTTTTTTATTCGTAGTAGCCCACGACGATGAGCACTGAAATTCCGCAGCGACTCCAGCAAGCGCAGGCGCTGCTCGCCAAGAAAGATCCCACTGCCGCCATCGAGATCGTCAACGCGGTACTTGCGAGCGAACCGGACAATCTCGAGGCACGCTACACGCTCGCCGTTTCGCAACGTCAGGCCGGAAACACCGACGACGCGCTCGCAACTCTGAGAGTGATACTTGAGGACAGGCCCGACTTCGGTCGTGTGCACCAGGAAATCGGCTTTAACCAGATAGCAAAGAACGAACTGCAGAATGCCGGCGTTGCGTTCGAAAAAGCGGTTGCGTGTGACCCCGGGCTCATCAACAGCTGGAATAATCTTGCCCAGCTCTACCGCGACTCTGGAAAAACCGATCAGGAACGGCGTGCGCGAGACCAGGTGACGTTTCTCGGCTCCTTACCGCAAGAGTTACTGACCGTAATCTCGTACATGTCGGAAGACAGGCTCGTCGACGCCGAACGCCTGTGCCGGTATTTTCTAAGATCGAACAAAACACATGTCGAGGGCATGCGGTTACTCGCCGAGATAGCCACGCGCAGCAATATTCTCGACGACGCCGAATTCATTCTGGAAAGCGCCGTTGAATTCGAGCCCGAACATCGTAATGCGCGCATCCAGTACGCCAATATCCTGATGCGCACACAAAAATTCGCAAAGGCCTGGGAACAGGCAAAACTCCTGGTCGAGCGATTTCCTGACGACATTGAGACGATCAAGGCACTGTATGCGTCGGCGGCAATGGGCGTCGGCAAAAACGCGTTGGCCGTTGACGCGTACCGCGAGTTGATTGCCCGGAATCCCGATAATCATTTCTACCCGGTGTCGCTCGCCCACGTGCACAAGTCCGATGGCGACGTTGAGGCTGCCGTTGAGATGTATCACCTCGCAGCAGAGATCAAACCGGACTATGGCGATGCCTACTGGAGTCTCGCCAACACCAAGTCGTACGATTTTACGGACCGCGAGATCGAGGCCATGACGCGCCTCGAAGCGGCCTCAGGCACGGGCGAGGTCGATCGCGCGCAAATCTGCTTCGCGCTCGGCAAGGCGTACGAGGATCGCGACGACTACGAACTGTCGATGCAGTTTTATGCTCGCGGCAACGCCGTCAAGAAGGCGGCAACCTACCACGATCAGGATCAGTTAGCGCTTCGCGTCGAGTCGCAGATCGAGATCTGCACTCGGGAATTCCTTGAGTCGAAAAAGGGACTCGGCTGCGACGCCGCGGACCCGATTTTCATCGTTGGTTTGCCACGCGCCGGCTCGACTCTGCTTGAGCAGATTCTGTCATCGCATTCGGCCGTTGACGGCACAATGGAATTGCACAATATCCTGAATCTGGCCAAGCGCCTGCGCGGCCGTACGCCAACCGAGGATGGCAAACCACGCTACCCGAAGATCCTGACCGAGCTCGAAGACGACTACTTCAAAGGCTTTGGCGAACAATTCATCAATGATACGCGCGCCTATCGCGGCGACGCACCGTTTTTTATCGACAAGATGCCGAACAACTTTTTCCATGTCGGTCTGATTCGATTGATCCTGCCAAACGCCAAGATCATCGATGCGCGGCGTCACCCCATGGCCGGCTGTTTCAGCGGCTACAAGCAGCTGTTCGGCGAGGGCCAGGAGTTTTCCTACGATCTTCGCGACATTGGCAATTATTATCGGCGCTACGTCGAACTGATGGATCACTGGGACGAAGTACTACCCGGTTTCGTCCTGCGTGTTCAGTACGAAGACGTAGTCGACGATCTCGAATCCGAGGTTCACCGCATTCTCGATTTCTGCGAGCTGTCGTTCGAGGATGCCTGCGTCGATTTCTACAAGACGAAACGCAGCATTCGCACCCCAAGCGCCGAGCAGGTCAGGCAACCCATCTACAAAAGCGGCCTTGAGCAGTGGCGCAACTATGAACCCTGGCTCGAGCCGCTCAAGGAAGCGCTCGGCCCGGACATTCTGCAACGCTACCCGGTGAACTGATCCCGGATATCGACGTGTAATGCCGCGCGAAGAATGCGCTGCACGATGACGGGATTCACGCCCACCTTGTTGCTGGCTGTCAACAACGCTCGCGGATTCGGATCCAACGCAGATTGCACTGCCTCAATAGCGGCCTGGTAGAGCGGCACGCCGCTTGCCTGGTAGCCGTGTGAGTGCCAGATTTCCCGCCAGTCCTTGGTGAAACGGAACAGCATTGCCTGGTAGCGCGCCACGATCGCCGAATCATTGTCGGTGTTGGCCCCAAAGTCGCGGACCAGTTCCGAAACCAGTGCATCGACCTCTCCAGGTGACATGACCGGTGCGACATTAAATCGTTCCGTTCGAATTTCTGTTTGCTGCCCTGCAACGTAGGCGATTTGCTCGACCCGCGATTCAACAGCATCGACATCAGTGACGGGATCGTACTGTGACATGTCGTGCACGGTCTCCCAGAAGCGCGATGAGCCCGCTGTGTCGATCACGAGGTGAATCCGGTCTGCGTTACTTTCATTGGTGACACGATGCCGGCGCCATGAATTGAAAATCCAGCACTCGCCGGCGCGCATGTGCACATTCTGATCGGCACAGTAAAACGTAACTCCGGGATTGGTAACCAGAGGGATGTGGATTCGCACACGCGTATACCAGTGGTAGTTGAAGTCAACGTGCGTCGACACCTCCGACCCGGCAGCAAGTTTCATGAGCCGCGACCGTCCGAACACTTCGCCGAAGCTGCCGATTGCCTGGCGAATCGCGGGACACGCGTGCAGGTGTCCGGTCTCAACCATGGTTCCTTCGAAGTCATCGTTGTCGCCGCCGTCCCGCGATATCAGGGCGACTGCGGAATTGCCGGCCATGCGTGACGGATGTGCCAGCCAGGCTGATGCCGGCAGCGCTTCGGCCTCGGCGGCCATGCGCTCGGCATCGAACGCATAAGGGAGGCGAATAAAAGGGCGCGGCAGGTCCATGACGCTCCTAGGTTACCTGACAAATGACGAGCATGGCCTTGTCATCTGCATGCGCTGCATCGGGCGAATCCGGCGCGTAAACATTGATTTCAATCAGCTTCGGTTCGCTAATCAGTCCGGCCGCCACATCCGCTCCCAGCTTCGCCGCAAAACCGGCCGATTCGTAATGCGTCGAGCGGACAGTAATCACGAGCCAGGCACGGGGCGCCGCGACACGAAACAGTTCATCCAGCGACTCCGGCCCAAGGTGGCCGTGCGTAAACGTACCGGCGCTGACAATCCCCGCATAAGTGTCGTCTGCAAGATCGATGCGTTTGGTCAGGTCTGCCTCAAGAAGTGCCCGATAAACAGATGAGCCTGATGCGGTCCGCTTGTCGGCGGCAACACGCAGCATCTCCGGCGAAATGTCGATGCCATCGACCCGCTCGAATCCGTTTTTATTGAGTGCCACACCGACGATACCGGTGCCGCAGCCCACATCGAGTACCGCAGCACCGGTCTCTTTCTGGTGACGCGCGAGCGCATCGGCAACATGCTGAAACTGCACGTAGTTTGTCCGGTCGACGAAGTCGTCGTCGTAAGTGGATGCCCACTGCTTGTACAACTGCACATTGTCATTCGGCGTTTCAACCTGGTACGCAGCATCGACATCGAGACGCTTTATTCCAGTCATCTTTGTGCCCTTTCGTCCCGGTCCGGTAGCTGGCCGCTACAGCTATAGGCTGTCGCGTGTTTCAGCATAAGAACGCCCGCTCCCCATGTCCACTTCCGGGCGCTTAAAAACACTCAAGAATCATTGGTTTGCGCCGATATATACCGTGCAGCACGTGATATATCGCGAGGCCCGGAGACCGTCGTGTCCGCCAGACACCCGAAAAGCCACCGTTGCGCCCGGCCAGGCCGGCAATGCAGCGCCCGATTCACCCGCCATATCGGCGAGCGGTGAACGTCGCTTATGGTTGCCCAGCTTAAACCGCTCAAGACGCATCGAGTACTCGTTGTGGAAGACAACGAGCACGTCGCCTACATGCTCGACTTCATGTTGCAGCGGGCCGGCTATGACGTTATCGCTGTCGGCAACGGACGCGATGCGCAGGCTGCCATCGAAAACATTGAGCCAGTCGATGTCGTGCTTCTCGACCTGATGCTGCCTTACGTGTCCGGTTATCAACTGATCGAGGAAATTCGTGACGACGCGAAGTGGCAGTACGTCCCGATAATTGTCCTGTCCGGAAAGGTCCTCGAAGAGGACATCGTGCAAGCCCTGGACCTCGGTGCGAATGACTACGTCACCAAGCCGTTCCGCCCGGAGGAACTGCTCGCGCGGATGCGACGCATCGTCGCGGACAGCGAACGACGGATGGTAGGCCGATGAAAATGTTACTCAGGACTCTGGTTGCCGCGAGTATTGTGGCGATACCAACGCTCGCGTCTGCCGACGACTTTGCCGCTGCCCAGGCGTTCTTGCGCAATGGCAATCCCGACGAGGCACTGCAGATTCTTGATGGGCTCAGCGCGCGGCATCCCGGAAATGTTGACTACGAACTGGCCGCCGGTCAGGCACTCGCCCGCCTCGGTCGTTATGACGAAGCCCACGACCGTTTACAGAAAGCCATTGAACTTGCTCCGCAATACGAAGACGTCTGGAGAGAACAACACACAGTTCTAAAGCGACTGGACAACCCTGCGGAACTCGCCGAATTCCGACACCGCGCAGCCGAACAGTTTCCCGCGGCGCTTTGGTGGCAACCGGATCCCGACGAACTTGTCGGCGATTGGACATTGCTCGTCGGCGCTGGCGTTGATGATCTCGACAACGGGCAACCGGGTTGGAACAACCAGTTTGTTGAGCTGCAATTTCAAGAATCCGAGTCTCGGCAGTATCACTTCCGGGTCGCGCGCGAAGCGCGCAATCGACAGGCCGACACACTGGCGGGTGCCGGCCTGTCGATTTCCGGATCCCGCTGGTTTGGTGGCGGCACGCTTGCGGTCGCGTCCAATCCCGACTTTCAAGCCCGCTATGCGGTCGACGCACACGCGGGGCGCGCTTTGGCCGATGGCTGGGTCGCGAGTCTGTCGGCACGACATCGTGAGTACGAGTCGGCAGCGGTGAGCGGAATCGCCGCAAACGTCGAGCGCTACTTTGCCGACTATCGGGTTGCTTACAGCCTGAACCAATCGTGGCTGGACACTGGCTCGGCATTTGCCAGTCACGTACTGACCGGCAACTGGTACTACGAAGAGTCGTCGCATCTCGGCGTCAGTTTCAGCAGTGGGCGCGAAGCCGAGGCCATCGGCAATGGCCGCGTATTCGAGACCGACGTGCGCTCAATTGCCGTGAGCGGTCGACACGAACTGAGTACCCGACTGAGCCTGCACTGGTGGCTAGGCATGCATGACCAGGGTGATCTATATCGGAGGCGGTTCATTGGACTGGCTGTTTCGATCGGAATTTGACGCCCTCACCTCGATTGCCTTGTGGTCAATCGTTTGCGTGGTGGCGACGACCATTGTCCTGTTTGTGTACACGATGGGACTGCGGATTGTTACGGTCATTGGCGACCGACAACGAAGCAAGTTCCTGTCCGTCT
>JBCAZN010000080.1:0-8310 GCA_038533035.1 Pseudomonadota bacterium | reverse complement strand
TGTACCGCGTGAAGTCGGCACGTCGTCGTGACGACATCGAGAAAGCGATGGAAGAGAGCCTCATGGAGGTGCTGCCGTAGGTCAGGATCGAACCGATCGCCGCTTTCGACTTCGCCGTATGCTGCGCGGCTTCCTGGAAGTTGCCGGCCTTAAGGAAAGGCACGATCTTCTTCCACAGCGCGCGGTTACTTGCACCCGATGCGGTCAGATACACCCAGCGTTCGATCGCAATTGCGACACCGAAGCCGAACACCAGCAGGATGGGGATCATGAATGCTCCGCCTTCCTGGAAAAAACTTACGATATCCATTTTTCTGCTCCTCTAAGACAGACTAAAGCGGCCAGTTGCCGCGCTTACTCACTTTCGCCGTACAGGTCGTCGTGATAACCGACCTCGCGGATAAATTCTTCCCTGTCGATCGGTGCCAGCACCTCATCGAGCAGGGTGTTAACGGGCTTGCCCATCAGGTCACCCGGGTCTGACTTTTGCCACGGCACGATGTACAGCACCTTCGGCAATTCCTGGTTACCCGTAATCTCGGTTCGTCCCAGGGCCATCTGGTCCATGACGCTGTTACCCGCCGTCGTTCGTGTCACGTCGGCCGCCAATTGCGGCGGTGTCTCGACGGCCGGTTCTGGCTCCTCTGCTGCGGACGTGTCAACCGCCGGCTCGAACTCGTCGGGCGCTGGCGTCGACGCCGTGGCCGATGTATCGACGGCCGGGCCGATGTCCTCGACTTCCTGGGCAAAAGAGGCAAACGTTGCCAACAACATGGCGAGCATGAATCCGGTGCCGAATACTGTTCGAGTACTCATGTCCATCAATCCGCCACGTTTGCCGTCCGCTGATTCGCCGCTGTGCGGCGTCTCAAGTCCGTAATCCACTTCGCGACCTGCTTGTCCTCGCCTGCGAGGGCCTGGTAGGCCTCGAAGTGTTGCAGGGCTGCATCCAGCCGCTGCAGGTAAAGTTCGTTAAGAACGCCCAGGTTGTAGTGTGCCAAGGCGTAATCGGGCGAAACTGTGACAGCCTTCAAATATGCGGCTTCTGCCTCCAGGAAATTGCCATTTCTGCGAAGTAGCATGCCTAATTGGTTCAATGCGGCCGGGTGTGCGGGGTCCAGACCGAGCGCGGAATCGATGGCCGTGCGGGCCGCCACATCGTCGCCGTTCTCCGCATGAATGATGCCGAGGTTGACCCAGGCACCCGGATATTCGGGATAAAGCAGCACAAATTCCTTGAAACGCAGCTCGGCATCGACCCGGTCGCCAGACGCCATGACGGCCGACGCCTGTTCGTACAGGGTTTGCACCTCCACAGGGATGACGCGGACCGGCTCATCGGACAACGCGTCATCACCGCCTTTACTGGCGGCGCGTTGTGCGACGACTTCGTTACGGTCACCTGCAGTCGACGTACCTGATGTTGACGGGCCTGACGCGCAACCGGCGACGACTGCAAGCAGCAGCATCGTGAGCAGCGTCCGTGCTGAATTAATAAAGCGCTGTGACAACATTTTCGCTGCGCTCCTCTTTCGCGTATCGGGCTGGCATCAGGGTCGCCAGTCGTTGGAAACTTTTCTGTACCCACTCGTCGTAGACGCCATCGGCGACACGATCGGCATTGGCCTTGTACAGGTCGATCGCCTGCTCTTCGAACGGGAATGCCTGCTCCTCGAGCAGGATCTCGTATTGCTCCAGCGCGTCAGCCTCGAGGTTCGTCGGCCGATCGGAGTCCATCAGATCCGCGCTGAACTGTTCATAGACCTCGCCTAGCCGGAAAGTTGCAGCGGTTGTCACTTCAGCAATGCCGTAGTCGGCGGCGTCGGTGTACGCGGCAAGGACGTCTTCCATCAGATCTTTCTTGAGTTTCAGACTGTTAGCGAGCGGCTGCGTCAGTTTAACGACCTCGAAGCGGCGGCGTACCGGCTCCGCCAGCTCCAGCGATGCGGTTGCGGCCAGGTAACGCGTACGATCGCTGCGCTGCGACCCCGCGGTTGCATCGACCGCGATCAACTCCTCGAGTCGCGCCGTGACTTCGGCATTGTTGCCCGCCTGTCTTGCGATCTCGAGCAATCGGAAGCGCGCTTCGATCGACTCCGCGAGCGGATTCGGATAGCGCGCGATAATGTCGTTCAGGACGCGTTGTTCACTCGACAGCGAGCCCGATTTCTCATAAAGGTCAGACGCCTTCCACAGCGCTTCGCGACGCATGTCATCGGTGCTCGATGGTGCATCGGCGATGCGCTCGAATTCCTGTGCGGCTTCAGCACCACGACCGGACTCGAGATAGGTAACCGCAAGCTTTTGCGTCACGTCGTCGGCAAATTCGCTGTCCGGGTAATCCTGGCGGAATCTCTCCAGCACGCCGGATGCACGGTCCCAGGCCTTGAGCGTAATCAGTGCAGCCGCGGCGTCATACTCAGCCGTTGCGCGGATACCCGAATCCGGAACCACCTGACCAAGGCGCGTGAAGTGACCGACCGCGGTCTCAAGGTCACCGAGATCTCGTGCCTGCTCACCCTGCTTGTAAATCGAGGAAGCAATGCGCTCCTTGATCTCCTGGCTTGCCTCGGCATCGTCGGGCGGCGTGAAACTGCGCAGGCTGTAGTACGCGCTTTCCGCCTCGACGAAGTTTTCAAGGTCGAACTGCGAGTGCGCAATCACGGTCCACGCCGTGCGCGACAGTTCGGGTTTGACGGGCGGCTGCTTCGCCACCACGGTCTGGCCGACCGCGATGGCAAGATCAAACTGGTTCTGGCGGAACAGGTCTTCGGCGACCGTGGTCAGCACCGCGCCGGATTCGGGGTGCTGCGGGAAGGTCTCGGCAAACTTGAGGCCGTTATCGAGGTACGCGTTATGCCAGGCAATTTTCGCCTCGCCATTCAGCGTGCTCTCATGTTCACGATACGCAAGGATCGCCGCGTAACCGGCTTCGGCCGACTTGTCATGCATCGGGTAGTCGTAAGCCGTGCGCACGTACTCCTCGGTCGCTGCACCGAAGTCCTGGCTTTCGAACAGGATCTCGGCGAGCAGGAAATTGGTGTTGGCCGAATCGGGCTCACCCGGGAAGAAGGCGAGGTACTTGCGATACCAGTTCGCCGCCTTCTGGTAGTCGCTGATGGCGCCGTCCTTCTGCGCTTCGGCGTGATAGTACTGCGCCAGGTCGTTGAGGTTCGCTTTGAGGTGCGCTGCAACTTCGGTGTTTTCCTCACGCGGGTTGCGCACCCAGAACGGGCCGTCCATGCCGTAGGTTTCAACGAACTGTTCCTTGCCGTCGAGTACGAGACTCGGGAAGCCGCCCTCTTTGTAGGCTTCGATGACTTCGACCTGCAAGAGCGGCGCCTTCGGGTGGTACGAATCGTGCGCAACAAACGCATGATACGTCTCAGCTGCATCCTGGAAGCGCTGCTGCTCTAGATACAGATCGCCAAGATTACGATAGATCACCCACGCGTAATGCGGGCTCTCGCGCTGCTCGAAGTACTCGTCGATGCTCTCTGCGCCAGCCATGTAGGAAAAACTGATGCTCAGCACGCGGAAGGTGTCCTCAACCAGTTCGCGCTCGGCGCGCTTTAAACTCTGCAGTCGCTCGTCGCCCTCCTCGATCTTCACGTCGGCGATCTTGCGATCGAGCAGCTCGAAAAATGGCACGAGACTGTCCTCATGCCACGCCAGCTTGAACTGCGACCAGCCGAGTTTGTACAACGACTGCTCGTAGAAGCGCGATTCGTCGCCGTATTGCACGACCGCCTGATAGGCAATCTCGGCGTCGTTGTACTGCTTGCGCAGGAACAACATCTCGCCGCGACGAAACTGGATTTCATCAATCAGCGCGGTATCCGGGAAACTCGCTACCGCTTCGTTCAGCACATTTAGTGCGTCATCGGTGCGACCACCGACTTCGTACGCACGTGCCAGCTGATAGAGCACCGTGTCATTGCGACGATAGTCAGGATAGGCCTCCAGCAACTGCTGGTAGAGACTGACCGCGCTGTTGTAGCCCTCGTGATTCAGTGCATCGATATTCGCAGCGAGCTGTTCGGTCTCGGTGGCTTCGAGCTCCAGGTCGCCAAGACGTCGCATGGCCTCGGCGCGCAAGTCAGGGTCGTCCGAGACGAGATCGAGAAACGCACGATAATTGTCGCGTGCCAGATCGGAGCTCTGCACGATCACTTTGCCCGGACGTACCTTGAACTCCTTGTCCTCAAGACTCCGGATGGTGTCCTCATCCTTGAGGCGTGCCGCATCGACCGGCATTGCCAGTAAAACAATGCTGATTGCAGCAATAAGACGCCCGGCCATCACGGGTTCGCCTCCGCGGTTGCTGCAACGTCATAAATGGCGGCCAGCGCGAAGCGTGCCTGGACCGTGTAAATATCGAGCCGTTGCTTCTGCGCCTGCAATTCGCCCACGGCGATTTCCTGCAGGAACGCACGCTGGTTCATCAAGGTGTCCTCGACGCGCATCTTCATCGATTCGATGCGCGGCGCGAGACCGTAGACGCGACCGCCCAGGCGATCGAATCGTTCGGGTTCAAGCGCGATAGTCTGGTCAATCTGGCGGCGTGAGCGTTGCGCCTCGACAAGTGACTCACCGGCATCGCGCAAACCGCGCTTCACGCGCCACAGGCGTTCCCGGTAAGCCTCCTCAAGCTGCCACTGCAGTACACCTTTCAACAGTGCGATCTTGTCACGCACTTCGGCGGCCTCGGGAATGTTGGCCGACAGCGCCGGGGTTTGCTCCAGCGCTACAATCTCCTGCCACATTTCGTACTCGTACTCCGTCGCGAGTGCGAGCCAGTCGTGATTGTTCTCGATGCGTTCAACCGTTGCATCGAACGCCAGCTTCTGCTCGACCATGTCCTCGAGGCCCGAGTTGGCAATCGATTCTTCCACTTCCGGCCGTCGCTGTTCGAACTTTTGCTGTTGCGTTTCCAGCATGTTCTGGTAGACCGCAACGTTTTGCTGCCAGGTATCGAGATTGTCGTTCAGGTACTTGAGGTCACGATAGTTTTTCAGACCTTCCTGGAATCGGTGCGACGCCAGCAAGTGAAACAGGTAGCGTGATTCCGGGCCTTCCGGGAGATTATCCATGCGCCAGTACCAGCCCGTGCTGTCGAGCGGATTCTCTGCGAGAAATCGATCGAACATCTCACCCGATTCGATCAAGCCGATCGTGCGATCGATGCGATTGATTTCCTCGTAGAACGCTTCGATAGCATTCAGGTAGTGGTCGGCAGCCTGGCCAATGGCGTCGAGCTTGGCCATCGCATACGGAATCGCAAGCATTGACTCCTGTACCGCGGGATCGAGCAGGTCGCGGCCGCGCAGCTCCATCCACGGCACGAGTGCACGCTGGAAATTGCCCTGCTCCGCATCCGCCCAGCCGACGCCGAGGAGCGCCTTGTTCGAAGACGGGCCTGCAAGGCGTACGCGCTGCAGCGGTGCTTTTGCAGCGTAGGAGCGTCCGTCCTGCAGCAACGCATAACCCAGTGCCAGGTTGGCTTTGTCACGCAGCGCTGTCAGTTCGGCATTGTAAGGATCGATATCACCGAGCTCGTCGAGAATAGCCTCCGCTTCCTCGACACGCCCGCTGCGAACCAGTGCCACGCCGACATTGAATTTTGCATAGCGGGACCATTCGGTGCGCCCCTTCCAGTTCGAGAGCAATGCGATAGCGTCGTCGTAGCGTTCCGAGTCGATCAGGATTTGCGCCTGCAGCATGCGCGCTTCGCGCTCGATGTTGTCTGGCAGTTCGCCTTCGATATAACCCAGCGCCTGTTCTGCGCGATCGATATAACCGCGCTGGTACCAGATCTTTGACAGGAAGAACCACGTGCGATCGCGAATTTCGAGCGAAACGTTGTCGGCCAGCAGCCGCTCAAAAATGTCGGCGGCCTCGAGGTGGTGACCGTACGAGAGGTACATGCCGCCGAGCAGCAGCTCGGCCTCGCCGGCATGGTCGTCGAGTTGTTCGCGCTCTTGTGCGGCGAGCAGTCGTACGATGGCCGGGAAATAGTCGTCCTGATAAAAGTAGAAAAGGACCTCGCCGTATTGCGGGTCCTTGACGACGATCGGTTCCGGCTCGTCGTTAGCAGCGAGCGCAAGTGGCGCGGTAAGCGCCAGGCACAGGCTAAGCAGAATAGAGCGACTGGGGCTCAACAATCACTCCCATTCTTTGATGACAAACTCGGGCTGCTGTTTGGTCACGCGATCCGTGATTTCCAGCTCCACGTATTTGGCGCCGATGCCTTTGCTGAAGTTCAGGGTCGCACCGCGACGATAGTCCCGCACGTGCGGTCCCTTGCCCGTAAAGATTGCGACAAGCTCATGATCACCCGTCTTGAGATTCGCCATGTGCACGCGATGTACGCCGCCACGAATCAGCGCGTCGGCCTCACGTGCGGTGTACAGGTAGTTAGCAACTTCCTTGCCGTCGATCTTGATGTTGACCGAGTCGAGTTCGAAGTACTCGCCCACGTCCATCGAGATGAAGAAAGCAACCTGCGAGTTGGCGGGGAACAGCAATTCTTCCTCGAGCAAAAACAGGTCACGATTGAGATCAAGGACCTCTTTCTTGAGATCCTGCACTTCCTCGTCGATGCTGCGGAAGTTTTCTCGGGACTGCGCCTCGTCGCTATCCTCTGCGAAACTCGCTCCACCAAACAAAAGCATTGCGGTAGCCAGTGCACTGATTAGTGTTTTCGTCACTTTCTTCGTCTCCTCAAGACTCGCGGCTTAACGCGATTCACTCGCGCAGTAGCGAACGCACCTTGTCCAGATATGTATCTTCGTCGCCCGCCTTGTAGCCCTGGTGCACGTAGCGAACCGTGCCTTCGCGATCAACCAGCACTGTTACCGGCATGGTCGCAACGTCGTACATCTCGCTAACTTCCTTGCGATTGTCGAACAGCACGGGAAAGTCGACTCCGAGTTCGTCGATCATCTGCATCGCACGGCGCGAATCGTCATCGATGTTGACGCCAAGCA
Source organism: Pseudomonadota bacterium (assembly GCA_038533035.1). GTDB lineage: Bacteria > Pseudomonadota > Gammaproteobacteria > Steroidobacterales > Woeseiaceae > UBA1847. The sequence continues at coordinate 1,321 of JBCAZN010000080.1, read as the reverse complement.
GGTTGAAGCCAACGCGCTCGTAGCGGTTGTACAGTTCGTCCAGCAGCGGCATCTCCTGGCGGCAGGGTCCGCACCAGGTAGCCCAGAAATTGATCATGACGACGTCGCCGCGATACTCAGAGAGACGCAGGTTTTCCCCGGTCGAGCTCTTGAGTGCGAAATCCGGCGCCGGCTGGCCTTCCATGCCAGACGATGCGAGCGATGTCGCGGCAAACAGGGTTATCAACAGTCCTACAGCAAAGTTCTTGATCTTCATCAGTCCAGTCCTTGTTTTCTTGCCCGATTCCTTCCGATGACCCCGAATGTTGACAGCCGGGGCCCTCCTGAGCCGTGATAATCGTCACAAATGCCCGAAATACTTGAACATAATGACGTCCGATCGACAGGGACGACGACGCCTCGCAATCTGACAGATTACGTTAAATAGAGGTCAATCCCAAAGATTTTTTCGCACCAAGGCTCGGCAATAATGATAGGCGTATCAGGCTGAATTTAAAGTGAAATTCCGTCGCCTTTCGGCGACATTCCTGACTTTTTGCCGAGAATGTGACGGACTACGGATTTGCCGGCGGCATCAGTCCGTCAGAGAAGAAAACGCGGCCCTCAGCGTCGATGACAATACTTTCGTATTCCGGGAGCGTACTGATCATTCGCAGCCCGTTATCAACGCCCATAACAAACACGCTCGTGGACAATGCATCAGTCATGACGGCGTCCGGACCGATGACAGTCGCGCTGTGAATACCGCCTGCCGGCGTGCCGGTCGACGGTGTCAGGATATGGTGATAGCGCACCCCGTCTTCGTCGAAATAGCGCTCGTAGTCGCCGGACGTTGAATACGCCTCGTCCTCGAGCGGGATGCGCATGGCGACCTTGCCGTCTTCACGCGGATCGCGAATGCCAACCACGAACGGCGCGCCGCGCCGATTGCCGAGAAGTCGAGAATCACCGCCGGCGGTGACGACGCCGCTCGTGACGCCATTTTTCCTGAGAATGTCGACGCCGCGCTCGACAACGTAGCCCTTCGCAATACCGCCAAGATTGATACGCACCCCGTCGACGCTGAACTCCACGGACCCGTGCTCGTCGTTGAGCTTGATAAAGTGGTAATCGATTTTTCCGAGTTCGCTGGCCACTGTCTCGCTGTCCGGACGCCGTTGTTCGCGAAAGTCATAGTGCTGCCCCACACTGTCGTAGGTAATGTCGAACGCACCGCCGGTCAGCCTCGATACCTCTATCGAGCGACGGATCAGCTCATAGAGTTCATCCCCTGCCACGACGGGTTTTGTTGCGGCGTCACGGTTGATTTCCGAGATTTTGC
>JBCAZN010000079.1:0-8332 GCA_038533035.1 Pseudomonadota bacterium | reverse complement strand
CGCGGCGACGTGTTCTGTGCGGCCGTGGAGAGTTTGCGACGATGAGCTCCCTGGCTTCCACGATGCCGTTCCCGGCACGACTCAAGGCCCAGCTGCAGATCGACCCGGTGCTGATGTCGCTGGTGCTGGCGCTGTTGCTGGGCGGTTTCGTGATTCTCGCGTCCGCTTCTATCTCGGTGTCCGATGGTGCGACAGGCAATCCGTTCTTCTACCTGCAACGCCAACTCGTAGCCGCAGCGATCGGCACGGTTGCCGGATTCATTTGCCTCTTCGTACCGATGAGCCTGTGGCGCAACCTCGGTCCGCTGATGCTGCTCGGCGGTGTCGGGCTGCTGGCGTTCGTACTGCTGCCCGGCGTCGGCCACGAGGTCAACGGCGCAACACGCTGGGTACGCTTCGGCATCATGAACCTGCAGGTGTCGGAACCGGCACGCCTGTGCTTCATTGTTTACCTCGCGGGCTACCTGGTGCGCCGCAATAAGTCGCTGCGCGAGGAATTCACGGGCTTTCTGCGACCGATGGTTGTACTGACCCTCGCTTGCATCCTGCTGCTCGCCGAACCCGACTTTGGCGCCGCCGTCGTCCTGCTGGCGACCGCGATGGCAATGATGTTTGTTGCGGGTGCGCGCATTCGCGACTTTCTCGTGTTCTTCGCGATGGCGGTTGTCGCGATGGGCGCGCTCGCTGTTGCCTCGCCGTATCGCATGCAGCGCCTGACCGGATTCCTCGATCCGTGGGCCGACCAGTTCGGTTCCGGGTTCCAGCTGACGCAGTCGTTGATCGCGATCGGTCGTGGCGAGTGGTTCGGCGTCGGTCTCGGCGAGAGCGTACAAAAACTTTTCTATCTGCCCGAAGCGCACACGGACTTCGTGTTCGCCGTTTACGCCGAAGAGATGGGGCTGATCGGTTCGCTGGTCCTTATCGGATTACTCCTGGCACTCGTCTGGCGCATTTTCAAACTCGCCATGCGCGCCGCCGATGCCGAGCGTTTCTTCGAGGCCTACATCGCGATTGGCCTCGGCACCTGGCTCGGCATACAGGCGTTCGTCAACATTGGCGTGAACATGGGCTTGCTGCCGACGAAGGGCCTCACGTTGCCGCTAATCAGCTACGGCCGCTCAAGCCTGATCATCACGATGGTCTGCATTGCGTTCCTGTTGCGCATCCATCATGAACTTACGGTCGATGCAAAGCCGGTTAACCGCAAGAAACGCCGCGCAAGGAAGAAAAAATGAGCGCGCGCCAGGAACGACCGATACTTATCATGGCCGGCGGCACGGGGGGGCATGTCTATCCGGCGCTGGCCGTCGCGCGTGCGCTGCAGGCGGCTTCGCAGAGCGTCGTCTGGCTCGGCACGCAACGCGGGCTTGAAGCGCGCGTGATTCCGGCAGCCGGCATCGACATCGAATGGCTCAGCGTCAAGGGGCTGCGCCGGAAGGGAGCGCTCGCGCTCCTGATTGCACCATTTCAGCTTGGCTGGGCGCTGCTGCAAGCGCTTGGCGTGATTTTTCGTCGCCGCCCGCTGGCGGTACTCGGCATGGGTGGTTTTGCAAGCGGACCGGGCGGTGTTGCCGCCTGGCTTACGCGTCGTCCGCTTGTCATCCACGAACAAAATGCCGCAGCGGGCATGACAAACCGTCTTCTGGCGCGTCTTGCCCGGGTTGTGCTTCAGGCCTTCCCGGGCAGTTTTAATTCCAACGTCGACGCAGAAACCGTCGGCAACCCGGTTCGCGAAGAAATCGCGGCCATTCCGGCACCGGCCGATCGCTTCGCCGATCGTCACGGCGAATTGCGGCTGCTGGTGCTGGGCGGCAGCCAGGGCGCGCTTGCCCTGAATCGCACGGTTCCGGCTGCGCTTGCGGAGCTGGATCGTGACGTACGGCCGGTCGTTAAACACCAATGCGGTGAGCGCACCCTCGAGACCGCCAAAGCGGCCTATGACGAGCATGATGTCGACGTCGAACTGGTGCCATTTATCGAAGACATGGCAGCCGCTTACGCCTGGGCAGACCTCGTCGTGTGCCGCGCCGGCGCACTCACGGTCGCGGAACTTTGTGCGGCGGGATTGCCGGCATTGTTCGTGCCGTACCCGGCCGCCGTTGACGATCACCAGACAGCAAACGCCCGGTCGATGGCCGAGGCAGGCGCCGCGTTCATCGTGCAGGAACCCGAGCTGACGCCGGTGCTGCTCGCCGGATTGCTGCGTGAATGGCTGCAGTCGCGCGCCGAGCTCATGCGCCGCGCTGAAATTTCGCGCAGCCTCGCCAAGCCGGATTCGCTGTCTCGAATCACACAGGTCTGCCTGCAGCAGGCGGGGGTAGCGACATGATCAGTCGCATGCGCCGCATCCACTGTGTGCACTTCGTTGGCATCGGCGGCTCGGGCATGTCCGGCATTGCCGAGGTCATGTTGAGCCTTGGCTACGCAGTGCAGGGCTCCGACCTGAAACCGAACAAACAGACAAAGCGCCTTGAGAAACAGGGCGCTACCATCTTCATCGGCCACGTTTCAGACCACATCAACGACGCCGACGCCGTAGTTGTCTCCAGCGCGGTCGATGAAACCAATCCTGAAGTAGCAGCGGCGCGCGAGAAGCGCATGCCGGTTGTCAGCCGAGCCGAGATGCTGGCCGAGCTCATGCGCTTCCGTTATTCGATTGCAGTCGCAGGCACCCATGGCAAAACGACGACGACCAGCCTGGTTGCGAGTCTGCTCGCCGAGGGCGGTCTCGATCCAACCTTCGTCATTGGCGGGCGGTTGAAGAGTGCCGATGCAAATGCGCGCCTCGGGCAGGGCGACTACCTCGTTGCCGAAGCGGATGAATCCGATGCGTCGTTTGTGCATCTGAAACCGATGCTTGCGATCGTGACCAACATCGATGCCGATCACATGGCGACCTATGACGGTGACATTGAAAAACTGAAGAGCGGGTTTATCGAGTTTCTGCACAACCTGCCGTTCTATGGCCTCGCGGTTGTCTGCACCGACGATCCCGGTGTTAACGAGGTACTGGGCGACATCGGTCGCTCAGTGACGACGTACGGTACCAACGAAGACGCCGATATTCGCGCCGCGAACATCGAGTTCGACGCCGCGACCACGACGTTCGATGTTGTGCGTCGCGACAGTGACGAAACGCTGCGCGTGTCGCTGCAGCTGCCCGGCATGCACAACGTGCGCAATGCGCTTGCCGCAATCGCCGTCGCCGACGAACTGCAGATCAGCTCGGACGCGGTGCAGACGGCGCTGCAAAAATTTGAGGGCATCGATCGTCGCTTCCAGAATCTCGGTGACGTCCGAACGAATAAGGGCTCGGTGACGATCGTAGACGACTACGGCCACCATCCGACGGAAGTCGCCGCGACGCTGGCGGCGGCACGCTCCGGCTGGCCCGAGCGGCGCGTCGTACTCATATTCCAGCCGCACCGCTATTCGCGGACACGCGACCTCATGGACGACTTTGCGAACGTTCTGTCGGACGCGGACGTGCTGGTACTGCTTGATGTCTATGCGGCCGGCGAAGAGCCGATCGCTAATGCGGACGGACGTGCAATGGCGCGTGCGATTCGCAGCCGGGCATCAGTTGAGCCGATCTTTGTTGAGTCGCTCGACGATGTCGCTGACGTTTTGCAAGGCGTCCTGGCTGATGGTGATCTTGTGCTGACGATGGGCGCGGGCGACATTGGCGCGTATGCACAAACACTGCCGGACCTGTTGCGCAACGGCCCGGATCTGAAGGTGCAGAAATGATGGCCGCCGCGAAGGACATCACGGTGCAGGGCGATCTGCGCTTCGACGAACCGATGTCGCGGCACACCTCGTGGCGCGTGGGCGGTCCGGCCGATGTATTTTTCGTGCCGGCCAATGTCGATGACCTGTCGCTGTTTCTGGCCGGTCTCGATGAGGACACCCCGATCTTCTGGCACGGCGTCGGCAGCAATCTGCTGGTGCGCGACGGCGGCATTCGCGGCGTTGTTATATCGGCCAGCAAAATGCTGCGCGATCTTGAGCGTGTTGATACCTGGCTCGTTCGTGCCGGCGCCGGTCTGCCGTGTACGCAGCTTGCACGTCAGTGCATCCGCTGGGGCCTGGGACCCTCCGAGTTTTTCGCCGGCATTCCGGGCACCGTTGGCGGTGCGCTCGCAATGAATGCGGGTGCGCATGGCGGTGAAACCTGGGAGCGGGTCGATGCGGTCCGCACGATCGGCCGGGACGGTGAGGTGCACCTGCGTGCGCCGGCGGAATACAGCGTCGGCTATCGCAGCGTCACGGGCCCTGCGAATGAATGGTTTCTGGGTGCGACGTTTCGCTTTGAGCCGGACGTCAAGCCGAGCATGGAAACCATGAAGATGATGCTGGAGCGACGCAAGACCACGCAGCCGCTGGGACTCCCAAGTTGTGGTTCGGTGTTCCGTAATCCGCCGAACGACCACTCGGCGCGGTTGATTGAGGCCGCAGGCCTGAAAGGTCATCGCATCGGTGGCGCCGAGGTTTCCGAAAAGCACGCGAATTTCATCATCAATGTCGATGAAGCCAGCGCCGACGATATCGAGGCGCTCATCGAGCATGTGCGCCACACAGTAAACGAACAGCATGGCGTGACCCTGGTTCACGAAGTCAGGATGGTTGGGGAGGCGGCCGCATGAGCCAGCAGCTTGCCGAAACACGCTACGCGATCAGCGACCCGGCCGAATTTGGTCGTGTTGCCCTGTTCCTCGGCGGCAATTCGAGTGAGCGTGAGGTCTCGCTTGATACGGGCGCTGCAGTGCTGGGCGCGTTGCAGAACCGGGGCGTTGCTGTGACGGCCTGGGACCCGGCTGAGAAAACCATGGCCGAGTTCGCCACCGCTGGATTCGATCGGGCATGGATCGCTCTGCATGGGCCGGGCGGTGAAGATGGCGCTCTGCAGGGGTGCCTCGAGTGGCTCGGCGTACCGTATACCGGTAGCGGTGTGATGGCTTCGGCGCTTGCAATGGACAAGGTGCGCAGTAAGCACGTGTTCAGCACGGTCGGCATTCCGACGCCGCCGTACGCCGCAATCAAGTCGCCTGGCGAAGCCTCGATCGCCGCAGAACAGCTCGGTTTTCCGTTATTCGTCAAGCCCGCCTGTCAGGGCTCAAGCGTCGGCATGTCCAAGGTGTTTGAGCGTGCCGAGCTCAATGACGCCATTGCACTGGCGCTCAAGTACGACGAAACGGCGCTGGTCGAGCCCTGCATCATCGGTGACGAGTTCACGGTTGGCGTTCTGCAGGGTGAGGCGCTGCCAACGATTCGTATTGCTACGCCGCGGGTCTTTTACGACTACCGCGCCAAGTACGAGTCGGATCGCACGGAATACATTTGCCCGGGTACGCAGTCCCCTGAAGAGGAGAAGGTGTATAGAGAATTGGCCATGGCGGCGTTCTCCGAGCTCGGCTGCAGTGGCTGGGGTCGCGTCGACTTCATGACGGGTGAAGACGGCGAACCGCTGGTTCTCGAAGTTAATACCGTACCGGGCATGACCAGCCACAGCCTGGTGCCAATGGCCGCCAAACAGGTCGGCGTCGATTTTGAGGAGCTTTGCTGGCGCATTCTTGAGACCAGTTTCGATGCGAACTGTGTGAATGGCGAAACGGAGGTGGCCCGTCATGGCACGTAAGCAGGCCAAGCGCCGCAAGCAGAAGCCACAGAGCCGCTTCAAGATGCCGTCAATTCGTATCGGGCGACTGGTCGCGCCGCTTTTGGCGATCGCCGCCGTGGTCGCAACTTACCAGCTTAGCCTGATGCTGCTGGACCGGGAGATCACGTCGATCGAGGTTAGCGGTCCGTTCCAGCGGGTTTCGGCACTGCAGATCGAAGAGGCGATTAGCGACGAGGTGGTACTCGGATTCATCGGCGCTGACCTCGACGATATTCAGAAAAATATTGTCGCGCTCGACTGGATCGACCAGGCGCGCGTCGCACGTCGTTGGCCGAGCCGGCTTTCCATCACGGTGACCGAACAGGTGCCGGCGGCTGTCTGGGGAAACAGCGGACTTTTGAATACGCGCGGCGAACTCTTCGTGACGGATATGCAACGCGTGCCACCCGAATTGCCGAAGCTGAGCGGACCAGAGTCGAGTGCGGCCGACGTCGCAGCGCGGTATCTCGCCGTTCGCGAAAAACTCATTCCGCTCGGCCTGGATCTCAGAAGCATTCATCTCGATGCCCGCGGTTCCTGGCAAATGGCGCTGGCCAACGGCGTCGAGGTTCGACTCGGCCGGCGAGCGGTTGCCGAGCGCACCGACCTGTTCCTCGACGTCGTTGCAAACATCATTACCAGCCGTTCTGCCGACATCGACTACGTCGATATGCGCTACGGCAACGGCTTCACGATTGGCTGGAAGGGCGGCGCGCGGACACCCGTCGGCGATCCCGATAGTGCAGACCGCGAGATGCTCGCGGCCAGGGGAACAGAGTAGTGTCAAAACGTCCTGACAAAAACCTCATCGTCGGACTCGACATCGGTACCTCGAAAGTCGTCGCCATCGTTGGCGAGGTTAACGAAGAGGGCAGCATCGAGATCGTCGGGATTGGCTCGCATCCGTCACGCGGGCTTAAGAAAGGTGTGGTCGTCAACATCGAGTCGACCGTGCACTCGATCCAGCGCGCGGTCGAAGAAGCAGAACTCATGGCAGGCTGCGATATCCACAGTGTCTACACCGGTATTGCCGGCAGTCACGTTCGTAGTTTGAATTCGCACGGCATCGTCGCAATTCGCGACGCCGAGGTGAGCGCCGGTGACGTCGATCGCGTCATTGATGCGGCGCAGGCAGTAGCGATACCCGCCGACCAGAAAATACTGCACATCCTGCCGCAGGAATTCGTCATCGATAACCAGGAAGGCATTCGCGAACCGATCGGCATGTCCGGTGTTCGCCTAGAAGCAAAAGTGCACATGGTCACAGGTGCTGAGAGTGCCGCGCAGAACATCGTCAAGTGCGTACAGCGGTGCGGTCTTGAGGTCGACGACATCGTGCTGGAGCAGCTTGCGTCGAGCTACGCGGTGCTGACCGATGATGAGAAAGAACTCGGTTCCTGCATTGTGGATATCGGTGGTGGAACGACGGACATTGCCGTGTTCCTGGGTGGCGCCATCCAGCACACCGCGGTGATTCCGATCGCCGGCGACCAGGTAACCAATGACATTGCCGTGTCGATGCGCACGCCGACGCAGTACGCCGAGGAAATCAAGATCAAGTACGCGTGTGCGTTATCGCAACTCGCGAACCCCGACGAAACCATCGAAGTGCCGAGCGTCGGTGACCGGCCGCCACGTCGGCTCGCCCGCCAGACGCTGGCCGAGATCGTTGAACCGCGCTACGAGGAGCTGTTCGGCCTGGTGCGCGACGAACTTCGCCGCAGCGGTTTCGAGGAGCTGATCGCCGCGGGCGTCGTCATCACGGGCGGCAGCGCCAAGATGGAGGGCGCCGTTGAGCTGGCGGAAGAGGTCTTCCACATGCCGGTCCGGCTGGGTGCGCCGCAGTATGTCGACGGATTACAGGATGTCATTCGCAACCCGATTCACGCCACGGGCGTCGGGTTGCTGTTGTACGGCTACGAAAATCTCACCCGGCGAGAAAGCCGCTCAACGCCGATCGGCGGCAACCTGGGTGAAGTCTGGGATCGCATGAAGTCATGGTTCCAGGGACAGTTCTGAAGTTGCAGTTGCAGCTTTAGGTTTTTGAATCGATGCGTTCGTGGTGAACGTGTCACAGGGAAAGAAAGTAGTAACAGCGGAGGAAACTTAATGTTTGAATTAATGGATGCGCATAGCCAAAGCGCTGTCATCAAGGTCATCGGTGTCGGTGGCGGCGGTGGTAACGCAGTCGCGCACATGGTGGAAACCGGCATCGAAGGTGTCGACTTCATCTGCGCCAACACGGACTCGCAAGCGCTGAAAGGATCGCGGGTACGTACCTCGTTGCAGATTGGCTGCAACATTACCAAGGGCCTCGGTGCAGGTGCCGATCCGGATATTGGCCGCCAGGCTGCCATGGAGGATCGTGACCGGATTCATGAGGTGATTGAAGGTGCTGACATGCTGTTCATCACGGCCGGCATGGGTGGTGGTACCGGAACAGGTGCTGCGCCGATTGTCGCGCAGGTCGCGAAAGAACTGGGCATCCTGACCGTTGCTGTCGTGACGAAGCCGTTCGAAATGGAAGGCTCTAAACGCATGCAGATTGCGGATCATGGGATCGGCGAACTTGGCAAATACGTTGACTCGTTGATTACGATACCCAACGAAAAACTGCTGTCGGTACTCGGTGGTGAGACGACTCTGCTTGACGCATTCCGCTCGGCCAACCAG
>JBCAZN010000078.1:0-8440 GCA_038533035.1 Pseudomonadota bacterium | reverse complement strand
CTCAGCAACAGCTGGTCTTCAATCAAACGGATCCGCTCAACAACGGGGTCGACGGCAGTTTTTACCTCGAGCCCGGCCAGGAGGTGCTTGTCACGTTCCGGGTCCTGCCCGATCCAGAGGCAGACACTCCTGCTGATCCGGCAACCACCTTTGTTAGCGATGACCTTGGTGGCTTGGTGAGTGCACAGCCGCTCAATACAGATCCGAATACCGACCCGCCGGCCGATCAGTTCGGCCCGCCCGCCAACACTGTTCCCGGCACAGCGGGTGGTACGACCATCGGCGGCGGAGGCACGCCGCCCGTGAACGGTGGCACGTTCGCCGCCGGCGAGCAGGTGTCGATCACGGCAACGGGTTTTGTTCAGAGAGGGGCCGGATTCCCGATCGACACGCCAGACGGCAGCGGAGCATGTAGCGCGAACTGCCTGGCCCCTACAGTGACGGCCTTGAGTCTCGTCGCACGAATCGGCGGCGGCCCATGGCAGTTTGTCGGCACGGGTCCGACGGTCCTCACCGCGACCACCGCGGGGGATCTCGAATTCGGTGTCAACGACAACTTCTTTAACGACAACACCGGTGCGTTTTACGTGACGGCGACGCTCGTTGTTAACCCGCCGCCCGCAACACCAGTCAGCCTGTGGAGCGGAGAAGGCAACGCGCTTGACAGTATTGGCAGCAACGATGGCACGCTGTTCGGTGGCACGACCTTCGACACCGGACGCGTGAATCAGTCGTTCGTATTCGATGGAAGCAACGACTACATGGACATCGGTCAGCCGCTGTCGGAAGCTGAGGGCACTGTCGTTTTCTGGGTACGTCGCAACGGTCCTTTGACGGCAGGCTCTGATGTCTTCTTCGGCTCGGTGGGTAACAACCTGCAACGCACGCCGACCCTGTTCGTCAGGACCGGCGAGACGTTACTCTGGGAGTTCAATAACGTAACCGTGCAGAATTCCGGTGTTTCGATCAACGCAGGCGAGTGGTACCACCTGGCCATGACGTGGCAGCCCTCTGGGGCCAATACACAGGTGCAGGTCTATGTGGACGGCACGCTAGTCGACAGCGGCACTAGTGCAACGCCGGCCGACTTCCAGGCCAACGTGCTCGTAGGTGCGTATAGAGATCGGAGTGTGGTGAACCAGTATGCCAATGCCTCGATCGACGAGGTCGCAGTCTACGACTCCGCGCTAACGTCAACCGAAGTGCAGGACCTGTACAACGCGGCACCGCCGATTACTACCGTGACGATCACGTCGATTACCCCGAGCACTGGCGGCAACAGCGGCCCGAGCTCTGGCATGCTGGTCGCGCGTGGAGCGAATCTGCCACCACCCTCCGGCAGCACTGCAGTGATAAGCAATGGTACGACTACGGCGAACGGGTTCATCTTCCAGTCGCCGTCGACGACTTCCGCTTACTGGGTCCGGCTCCCCACGGGTTTCCCAACGGGGCCGGCAACCCTGCAGATCCAGAATGGCGCACTGACGAGCAACGCGTTTCCGATCACGGTGTCGACGGCACACGGTACGCCCGTCATCACTAACATCCTGGATGCGGGTACCGTGCCGACGACATCGACGTCCTCGGGGGATATCGTTTACGTTCAGGCCGACGGCATCGATACGACCGGCTGGGTGATACGATTCACGCAGGGCTCGAACTCGTGGACGGTGACGCCGGACAGCAACAATTTCGCCACAAGCAGCGACGCTCTTGGCCTTACAGCCAGGGTCATTGTCCCCGGCGGACTGGTGACGGGCTCTGTTGATGTTGATGTTTCACAAGGTGGCAGTGGGTTCAGCTCGTCGGTGACGTTGACCGTGCCATAACCTGGGGTGCACTGCTGCGTGTTGTCTTAAATGAAAAGATTCATCAAGGAACTGCGGCGCCGCGAAGTATTTCGAACAGCCGGCCTATATGTCGGCATCTGCTGGATCCTGATCGAGGTCGGAAGCGTATTGCTTCCGACCTTCGATGCTCCGGAGTGGGTATTCCGCGGCGCTATCGTCGTCGCGATTTGCGGTTTCCCGGTCATGCTGGTGATGGCATGGTTCTTCGATGTCAGTGAACAGGGAATCAGCTTTCAAGGCGACCCGACTGACACGGTTGTCGAGCAACTCGGCGCCCATAAGTCGGACTTCGTTGTCATCGGCGTGCTCGTGGTCGCGCTCATTGTTTCCCTGTCTCTCAATGTAAGGAACGAAGCGCCAGTCGAGGTGAAACTCGAACCGATTCCGGTACTGGTTTCGGCATTCCAGAACACAACGGCTGAGCCGCTGTTCGACATCGTTCTGGAAGAAGCGCTTGCTGTTGGACTAGAAGTTGCACCAAACATTACTGTTGTCGACAAAAGCGGTGCGTTGCAGGCAGGCGCGAAACTGAAGCTGGCGGGCTCGTTGCAACCGTCCGGCAACGGTTATCGCATCACTCTCGAGGGTGTCGATATTTCGGTTGGCGAGGTTGCGTTCACGATTGACGAGAAGGCGGATTCGCGTGACGCGGTACTGCAGGCGATCGGTGAGCTGGCCGCCAAGGCGAGGAAGAAGCTGGGTGGTTCGGCGCCTATTGAAGAGACACAAACCGAGTCATTCATGGCCGCATCGCTCGAAGCGGCAAGCGCGTATGCAGCGGGCAGGCAATTTGAGCGTGCCGGCGAGCTTGACGAAGCCGCAAAGTCTTACGAGCAGGCAACCGTGGCAGATCCAAACCTGGGCCGCGCGTTCGCAAGCCTGGCACTTGTGGAGCGCACGCTCGGTCGCACGGATGCCGCCGCAGCGCATTGGGCGACCGCGCTCACGCTCATGGACACGATGACCGAGCGGGAACGTTTGCGTGCGCTGGGCCGATACGACAATGCTGTCGCAACCTGGACCGAGTTTGTCGAGAAGTATCCATCCGACATCGGTGCACGTGACAGTTACGCATGGGCGGCATTCCAGCAGTCGGATTTCGCAACGGCCGTCGCAGAAACTCGCGAGGTTCTTGAGACACTTCCCAAGAGTCATCTCCATCGAGCGAAGCTCGCGTTGTACGCGATGTACAACAGCGATTGGCAAACGGCCGCTGATGAAAGCGCAAAAGTGATTGCCGCAAACCCGGAATACGGTGTCGCCTATCTGCCCGTTGCAATGGCGGCATTGGCAGAAGGACGGGTCGATGCAGCGCGCGAGGCGTATCGACAAATGGCTGCAACAAGCGAAACCGAACATGGCGCGTCCGTCGCGGAACTGGGTCTGGCTGACATCGATTTGTACTTCGGCGAGGTTGACGAGGCGCAGGAACGACTGCGGGCGGGTATCGATGCGGACATCGAGTCCGGCAACGATCGGATGGCGGCGTTGAAGTACATCGCGCTCGCAGAGTCTTACGCCGACCAGCAAAACTCTTCCGCAGCGACGAGGGCTGCAACGAACGCGATGCAACTGGCTGATAGCGTTGCGGTGCAGGTGCCGGCCGCGATGATCTATGCCGAGGCGGGTGACATTACGTCGGCGGGCGCGATTGCCGATGCGCTTCTGGCGCAACCAAATGAACACAGCCGTGCCTTTGGGCAGATGCTAATGGGCCTGATTTTGCAAAGCGAAGGCACGCGAACTGCGGAAGCCCTCGCCATGCGCGATGCGATCGGCACTGCTGACCTGTGGTTGATTCGCTACCAGGCAGGAAAGGCCTATCTGCGGGCGGGTCACTACCTGGAAGCGCTCGATGAGTTAACAACGTTGAAAGAACGCCGCGGCGAGGCGGCATCGGCCTTTCTGGATAACATGCCGACGTACCGGTTCATGGCAGAGGTACCGTACTGGACCGGTAGAGTCCAGGAGGAACTCAACCTGCGATCGGCAGCGCGAGCGAGCTACGAGCAGTACGTCGCGTTGCGTTCGCAAGGTGGAGCACTTGCTCAAGACGCGAGTGCGCGAGCCGCCAGCCTCAGCGAGCAATGATGGCAGTTCACATTTTTGTGGTGCATCCCTTCAAGTAATTCGCAGACCCGTCGATAACCACTTCAGCAGCACTTGACATAAACAAGCGCCTGCATCGGGTGGAATGGTTCGCTCCGGTGTCGGCTGGAGCGATTGCTATGGAAATCTCTGAAATATCGACATCAATTCAGTCCAAAAGCCTCCTTACGGCACAGCACAGCGGTGGTCTCGTAAAACCACACGATTGTGACAGCTGCGATGACAAGCCGATAACGCCCGAACGCCAGGCTGTGCCGCAGATCAGCCGCGGCGCAGCATTGCAGGTATTACGGCAAGAGCTGCGCATGTCGCTGAAAGCGCAGTTTCATGCGGAATTCAAAGCCAGTCAGCCAAACTACGCAGCGAACAAAGAATCGATGGCGCCATCCGAGGTTGCCGATGAAGCACTCGGCGTAGCCGAAAAGGTCGTCGACCAGGCACCGACACGTGCTGCGAAGTCGATCATCCAGTTCCGCTTAAAGGTGCAGGAGTCGATACAGGTCGCAAGCAAGACCGTGCAGAGCGATGCCGATCAGGTCGAACTCGACGATGTTGCGGCAAAGATCGACGACGGTGTCGCCAAGCTCGAAGAAAAAGCAGCTGCGACGCGCGAGTCGTCCACATCGGCACTCAACGTCGACATGCGCACGCGGCAACGTTCGACCATCAAGATTCGCACCCAGGAAGGCGACATCGTAAAACTCTCCCTGCGCCAGGGCAGCAACCTGTCCGCATCGAGCAGCGAAACAATCGACGGTGAGTCCTCGAGCAAGACAACCGAAATCGACTTCTCCAGTCGCTCCCGCATGTTCGTCAAAGTTCGGGGTGACCTGAACGAAGCAGAGATGGGCGCGATTCAGTCCGTTCTCGCAGACGCGCAAAAGATGGCCGATGACTTCTATGGCGGGGACATCGGCGCGGCATTTAACAGTGCCAGTGGCTTCGAGTTCGACACCGAGCAGCTTTCGCGCGTCAAGATGCGTTTCCGGATGCATCAGGAGACCAACGTTGCGTACTCGCAGGTAACCAACACGGTTGCAACACCGAATGTGGCGGTGGCAGCCAGCAAACCCTCAGTACCGCCACCGGAGGTGATCTCCCAGCCATTACCGGTGGTTGAGACAGCAGCGCCTGTTGCGCCAGCCGTTGAAGTGACGCCGCCGAGCGACGTCGTACCCGCAGAGGCTCCCGCAGTGATTCCGGACAATGCGATGCAAGGCTTCTTCGAACTCGTCGGCAACTTTATGCGCTCGGTTAGCGAAGGATTTGTCGAAAGTTCCGGTAGCACAACAATCCGCTACCAGTACTCCGAGTCGTTCAAGCTCAGTCTTCTGCAGTCCGTCATCAACACGGTTGCACCGGATGATGCGGGTGAAGCATCGAACGCTGCCGTCGAGTTGATCAATCACATCGCCGAGGGCGACGACGACTAACCTGGGTTGCTGTCACAGCTTTAACGCGCTGTACATTCACAGTCCGTAAGACGGATAATCAGGGCATTGCTCCTGGATACCCGGACGGTCAATTACGCAATGTCAGCTGAGTTCAAAGAAATCTGGGAGTTCGTGTTGTTCACGGTGCCGGGCGGGGAGAGCGTAACCGTCGGCAAACTGGTACTGGTCCTGGTACTGCTAATTGGCGGCTACCTCGTCAGTCGCTTCATCGGCTACCTGCTCGGGCAGCGATTGTCGAAAACCAAGGTCAGTCCTGGTGTCACGCATACTATCAAGCGCGTCACCTTCTTCTCGTTGCTGGTGCTCGTCGTATTGACGGCATTGAGCCTGCTTGGTGTTCCACTGACAGCATTCGCTTTTGCAACGGGCGCGATAGCGATCGGCGTAGGTTTCGGTGCTCAGAATATTATCAATAACTTCATCAGCGGCTGGATTTTGATGGCCGAGCGGCCGATCCGTATTGACGACTTCGTTGAGATTGACAGTACCCAAGGTACTGTCGAGCTCATAGGCACGCGTTCGACACGCATTCGCCGCCTCGATGGTGTGCATATGCTCGTTCCGAACAGCCGCTTGCTGGAGCAGACTGTGACAAACTGGACGCTGGTCGACGATAAGGTCCGTTCATCGGTTCGCGTCGGCGTTGCCTATGGTTCGCCGGTGAATCGCGTCGCGGAGCTGATCATGCAAGCCGTTGTGGCACAGGCGGAGGTCATAGCGGATCCGGCACCCAGCGTTATTTTCGAGGACTTCGGCGACAATGCGCTGATTTTCGATGCGTTTTTCTGGTGCGAAGTTGGCGGCGAAAAACTACTGCGGGTGATTCGCAGCGATATCCGCTTCCGAATTTCCGATCTGTTCGAGAAGAACGACATTACGATCGCGTTCCCGCAACGCGACGTGCACCTCGACAGCCTAAAGCCGATTGAAGTCCGCGTCGTCGAGCCGACGACCTGAGGAGACCGCTTTGTCGAAGATTGCACCGAATTTCCTGTACAGCTTCCGGCTTGGTGGTGGCGGTGCCGCGACAGCGCTCGATGTTGCCGAAGTGCGAAACTGGTCTCCGTCCGACGGAAAAATCTGGGTGCACATTGATGTAGCAGACCCCGGCGCGTGCCAATGGCTGGAACGCGAGAGCGGTGTGCCGAGGGATGCAGTGGACATTCTGCTTGCCGAGGAGACGCGGCCGCGCTCGATTGTCACCGAAGATGGCCTGGTAGTGGTACTGCGCGGCGTCAACACGAATCCCGGCGACGACCCTGAGGACATGGTTTCCGTGCGTGTGTGGATTGACGCCAACCGTGTTATCAGCACGCGGCGACGCAGGCTGTTGTCGGTGATAGACATTAGCGAGGCGTTGGCCACAGGTACCGGTCCACACTCCCCGGGTGCTTTTTTAGCAGCGCTCATCGAGCGCCTGGCAGACCGCATCGGCGAGTTTGTCGAAACGCTGGAGGGCCGGCTCGATACCGCAGAAGAAGACATCGGCAACGAAGGCGCCGAATCGTTTCGGCCGCGACTGTCTGCGCTGCGCCGGCAAATCGCGGGCGTTCGACGTTTCCTCGCGCCGCAGCGCGACGCGCTCGACCGATTGAATCGCCAGCCTGTCGCGTTTTTGGATGATGCCGACGCCCACGCGCTGCGCCAGGAAGCGGATCGCGTCACGCGCTACCTCGAAGATCTCGACCTCGCGAGAGAGCGAACGGTCGTCTTGCAGGAAGAGTTACTCAGCCTTGTGGCACAGCAACAGAACGCACGCATGTACGTGCTCTCGGTCGTCGCCGCAATTTTCCTGCCGCTTACGTTTGTCACCGGTCTGCTCGGCATGAACGTCGGTGGTTTACCCGGCGTCGACAGTTCGTCCGGGTTCATGGTGTCGGTCGTCGTGATGGTCGTCGCCGCCGCCGGTCTGCTTGGGTACTTCCGCTGGAAGCGATGGCTGTAGCGTCTCGGCATCGACTCGCCAACGCCCGGTAGCATTCAAAACTGTGCGCCAGGTCCAGATTATGTAACCTTGGGTACCCTATGCTGCTCCAGGGTATGAAAAACCGGGTGATACCGTGCGTAACTTATTGATTTTTATTGTTCTGGCGCTGGCGGGTACCGCCGCCGCACAGGAACGCTCACTGCAGGTCGAGATCCAGTCGCCTGTGCCGGGCTACACCGTCGAAGACGGGTCCACGGAAATCGAGGTTGAAGGCTTCGCCTCGGCCATCGGTGGCGTGAAGTACCTCGACATCATGTTCGTCATGGATACGTCGAGCAGCCTGCGCAGCAGCGATCCGCAGGATTATCGCGCCCAGGGCGCCATCGGCCTGATTCAAAATCTCTCGGCGAAAAGCGACATCAAGATCGGCGTTGTCAGTTTTGACAAGCGAAGTGATCTTGCCCAACCGCTGACGTCGGATCGCGACGCCGCGATCAACACACTCTCTTTGCTGCCGCGCTCGGGTAGTACCAACATCGCTGCGGGTATTACGGCGGCGCTCGACGAACTGGAACGCAACGGGCGCCCGGGCGCGACGCAGGTCATCATGTTGTTCACCGACGGCATGTCGAACAAGAACAAGGCCTACGATGCCGCCGTCGAAGCGACGAAGCGTGGCATCACGATCCAGTCATTGATGCTTGGTGACAGCAGCAAGGGCGGCAAGATCATGGATACGATTGCCTGGGCAACCGGCGGCACGTACCTGCCGATCGCCGACCCGGCCAAACTGCCCGAAGCATTCTTGAATCTGCGCACAACGGGCGTCGACAGCGTGACGCTGAGCGTGAACGGTTCCGAGCCGGTCGAAGCGAAACTCGCCGGCGGCACCTTCGCCGGTACGCTGCCCGTTAGCACGGGTGAAAACAGAATCGTTGCGTTCGCCACGAGTCTTGATGGCGATACGAAGGAGACCGAACTCGTTGTTAACGTGCGTGACACGAGTTGCGCCGCGCTGGAAATCATGGCGCTTGACGACGGCCAACCGGCTATCTCGCTCGACGACCGTGCGGTGGAAATTGTCGTCGACGCATCGAACA
>JBCAZN010000077.1:0-8524 GCA_038533035.1 Pseudomonadota bacterium | reverse complement strand
TTGTTATAGATCGCATCGTCGTCGATGGCTTCGACGAGCCCCAGATCGACCATCTCTGAAAAATCATCCGCCAGCCACGGGTCGATCGCGGTCATGTCGCCGACCGCCGCAAGATTTGCCCAGCGTCGAATATTCGCCGGGTAGCGATCACGCCCGCTCTGCCTTGCGCCTTTAATCCGCTTGCGAATAAAGCGCTGGCCCAGCGGACTACCCATCGTCAGCCACAGGTCAACTGCTACCGGTGAATCCTGCTCGCGGCTCAGTTGCCAGAGTGTGTCCCAGCAAATGACAGACCCCATGCTGTGCCCGATCAACAGTACCGGGTGACCGCCTTTGGCCGCCGCGCGCAACGGCACCTTGAGCATTCGACGAACATGTTCGGCGATACCGTTTTCATCCTTGACGTAGCGCTGCAGGTCTCGCAAATGTACGGCCATGCGCTCCGTCGCGATGTGCGGAATCAGGAACGGCAACCGATCGCCAAGACGATAGATCCAGAGCGTCAGCCGCCGCGTCCACGCGGTCGCTTCGCCAATGTCACTTGCATCGGCCTCGGAATTCTCGATGACATTGTCAATCGCCGCGCGATCGAGTTCGAAGTCACGGTGCTCGAGATAAAAATCATAGGTCCAGGAGACAATGTCAAACGCGCCGGTCGTGTTTTCTATGACTCCCGCAATTTCGGGGTCGACTCGCTCAATACCGCGCAACAGGCAACGCGACAGCGCGTCGCGGTGCACGGCAGGCTCCGGTTTCGGCAACAGGCCGGGCACATAAATAATAATTGGATGCGCCAAGCGATTTAGTCTCCGGCGAGCTGGCGTGCCAGTTCACCGACATCGCCAACTTCAATGTCGGCACGTTCGAAGCCATCCGGCCATTCGTGACCGACGCGGTTAACCCACGCCGTACGCAGTCCGGCCTGACGCGCACCGTCGACGTCGTATTCCCAATGATCACCAACGTGCAGTGTTGCGTCGTGCGTTGCCCCGCCTGCCTTAACCGCAACATCGAAAATTCGGCGATCGGGTTTCGCGGCACCTGCGGCGGCGGCGTTGATAAAGTCATCAAACAGATGGTCGATGCCGATTTTGTCGAGCCGTGCATTGCCGTTCGTAACAGCAATCAATTTGTAACGCTCGCGCAGCTTTTCGAGAGCCGGTACAACCTCGGGAAACACTTCGGGCGAGTTTCGGACCTCATCAAACACCTCGAACGCATCATCCACAAAATCGGTTCCGTAGCCGGCAGCAATCCCGACCCGAGACAGCACCATGCGCCGCATAAAGGTCAGGTCGTAAGCACGCTCGGCAAACTCGATGCCGACCTGCTTGCGAATCTCCCACATATCATCGCGACTGTGCATTTCGGTGATGCGCGGGTAGTTATCGCCCAACCACGTATACAACGTGGTTTCGGCCCGTCGGATCAATGGGTGGATTTCCCAGAGCGTGTCATCGAGGTCGAGCGTTATGGCGCGTATATTATTCACGGTACAATTGTGGAACCAAAACCTGCACTAGTCCAACGGGAGACCCTGTGAAATATCTGCACACGATGGTGCGCGTCAGCGACATTGACGCTTCGCTCGACTTTTACGGCAACAAACTTGGACTTTTAGAGCTCAGGCGCTACGAAAGTGAACAGGGTCGTTTCACCCTGGTCTTTCTCGCTGCGCCCGGTGACCACGAGGCGCAGGTTGAGCTGACTTACAACTGGGATCCCGAAGAATACGGCGAAGGACGAAATTTCGGCCACCTCGCCTACCAGGTCGACAATATCTACGAGACTTGCCAACGACTTATGGACGGTGGCGTCACCATCAACCGCCCGCCACGAGACGGACGCATGGCGTTCGTTCGCTCACCGGATAATATCTCGATCGAACTGCTGCAAAAGGGCGACTCGTTACCAGCCGAAGAACCCTGGGCGTCGATGGAAAGTACCGGTTCCTGGTAGCTCAGGTGCCAGGCGGCATTAACGGCGGCAGCGGATTCATCGCCTCTGCCGCTGCTCTCTCATCTTTTAGCGGCACGATTTTTCGCAACGCCTGCGCCAGCGCGGCGGAATCCCAGTCTTTGCCATTGCTACCGTAGCTTGCCGCGGACAAGTCGCGCAGCAAATCGGCGAGCGGCGGCTCTACACGGCTCGCGAACGCTCCGATACTGCGCGGCGCATCGCCCGGCCACTGCAGTCTGCCCCACTCAAGAATCGCCGTTTTCACACCGGCCGCGTCGTTCGAGGCAGCCGCTTTGCGCGCGGCTTTCACAAACCTGGCCTGCTGCTGGTAGATCGGTGGTGGCGGCGGTTCGCGTTGTTGCCGCTGGCGATCGCGCGATGACCACCACCAAACCACGAGTGTGAGCAGCCAAAGTACCCCGAGTATCTCGGCGGCCAGCTTCCAGAACCCGCCGTCAACGACGGGCGCGGCGTCCTGTCCTTCTGCTGCCGCTGTTGCCGGCTCATCCTCGACCGGCGCGTCAACCTCGGCTGGCGGCAAAGCCGGTTCCGTCGGCGCGATAATGTCGATCGTGCGCCCCGGCAAACGCGCTACCCGCCACTCGTCCGCATCAATATCGAACCACGGCACAACCAGCTCGGGTATTTCGACCGGCCCACCGCGTATGCCGATCATTGCGTATTGATCCTTGCGCACGCCACGGATGCCGTCAGCTTCAATACGACGCGAAAGATCGGGCTTGTCGGCATACACGTTCATGCCGTCGATTGCGGGTGGGTCAATTGCAGGAATCTGTGTTTCGAGTTGTCCGAGTGCGCTGACCGTGACATGCCGCGTAACAGGTTCGCCGGCATCAATGTTGCGCGGCTCGCGCGACCAGTCCTCGCTGAGTGCGACGTCGCGCGCTGGCAGCCACACCGCGTTCGGGTGATCTGCGGGTGGTGCGGGGATCGGGTTGACCGTAATCGTGTGCGGTTTGGAATCGAAAACCTTGCGCCCGGTAATGCGACCGTCGCGCAGTACGCGCGCCTCAAAGCGCGCTGGCGAAATTGAAATTTCGCCGCTTTCCTGCGGATACAGCGCTACCACGCGTTCGTGCACGTTGTACGCCTTGCCGTTCAGGATCGCCTCGTAGGTACGTTCATCACCGGCCAGTTCGACCAGGGTTTCGGCGCCGGTGATCACCGGGTCACGCAGCGCCGGTTGGCGTGTCTGTACGGCACGATAAACCTTGATGCGATACAGCACCTGCGCCTGCACGTAGGTTTCGTCCTGGTCCACCTCACTCGTCACGAAGACATCGGCTTCACCGGGCGGTGCCGCGCGCGGCTCGTTAATGACGATTGTCACCGGAGTGCTCTGTTCATTTCCAACTGTGATGGCAGGAATGGTCAACGTACCGGTTTGCTTCGCCATCAGCGCAACCTGCCAGGTGCGGCTGCGGCGGATCTGTCCATTGATGATCGACGTGTTACTCAGGTGGCTGACCTGGCCCCGATAGAAGTCCTGGTCAAGGACGGTCAGGTCGGGCTCCATGTCGATATTGGTATCGATAACGATTTCGAGCAGGAATGATTCATTGAGATCTACACTCGGCCGATCGACGCGTGCGGTCACGCCAGCCTGCGCCGGCACTACCAGGAGCAGCGCGATACCTGTCAATAGCCACTGCACCAGCCGGTTTTGCACTACCACGGTTGCACCTCGTTATCCGGCCAGATGTTGTTGCCGTCCTGGTCCTTGCCCTGCTGCTGGTACTGGTAGCGGAATTTGCGTCGCAGCAGTCCGCCCGGATCGTCGGGAATTCGTCGCAGCCATTGTTCCATCGCCTGCTGCTGTTCCTGTTGCTGACGCAGCTCGGCGAGCTCAGCCTCGGACATTTGCGACTGATCGCCCTGCTCGGCTTCCTCTGCCGCGCGTTGCAGTTCTTCCTGCAATGCCTGCATGTCCTCTTCGCTCATTTGTTCGTCACCACGATTGGACGGATCGCCCTCCTGGGAATCGCCGTCTGACTGCTGCCCTTCGCTGCCCTGCTGTTGCTGGTCACTTTGCGAATCCGACTGCTCACCCTCGCCGCCCGAGTTCTCAGTGCTTTGCTGATCGTCGCCCTGCGCCTGCTGATCCTGTTCCTGCTGTTGTTTCATGCTCTCAATCAGTTCGAGATTGTACTTCGCGTCTTCATTGTCCGGATCTATCTCGAGCGATTCCTGGTAGGCGTCAATCGCTGAGTCGAATTTGCCCTGCATAGCCATCGCGTTGCCGAGATTATAAAGACTGCGCGCGTCGCCTTTCTCGGCAAACATAGTCGCGCTGTCTACAAAGTTTTCAGCGCGAAAACTGGCCACGCCCTGCCACTCCGGGTTCTCGAAAAGTTCTGCCGCCGTCGCGTAGTTGCCGGCCTCAAGCTCACGCTTCGCCTGCTGATCCTTGGTGAGCCATAAATCATCCCAGACCGATGCATGTGCGGGCTGCGGTATCGGCGCCACGAAAATCAGAAGCACCAGCACCCAGCCTCGCCGGAACGCCAATGCAGCCAGCGGCAGCAGCAACAACACGAGCCACGGCCCTTCTTCGCGCCAGCGATCTGTCGCGAGCGCATCGTCGCTGGCGGCCCTGCCGACGCCGGCGATCTCGCCGCTCAGCAACGTATCAAGGTCCCTGTCATCAGCGCTGATCGTTGCATAGCGACCGCCGCCCTGGCGGGCCAACGAACGCAAACCGGACGCCTCGAGTCTTGGCACCGCAATACGGCCGCGATTGTCGGTCACGAAGCCGCCGGATTGGCGCGGAATTGGCGCGCCTTCGGCCGTACCGACACCAAGGATGGAAAGCGAGAAACCCGCAGCTTTGAGATCACGCGCTTTTGCGGATGCCGCCGGCGACGAACCACCGTCCGTAATCAACAGCACCTCACCGAACGCCGCGCCCGCCTGTTCGAGCAACTGCTGGCCCTTGTTAATCGCAACCTCGGGATAGCTGCCACGACTCGGCATAATCTCTGTACCCAGGCTGTTAACGAGTGCCGCGATCGTATCCGTGTCTGTGGTGAGCGGTGTTACCGTGAACGCGTTCGCCGAATACACGACGAGTGCGGTCTCGCCACTTTTGCGGCGTTCCAGCATGTCGAGAATCTTGAGTTTGGCGCGCGCAAGTCGACTGGGTGCGACGTCCTGCGCATCCATGGAACGTGACAGGTCGAGCGCCACAACGAGTGCCTGCTCGGCGCGGAACACCGGCTGTTCGATACGCTGCCAGGCGGGGCCGGCCAGTGCAACGCACGCAATGACACCCACAAGTCCGAGCAACCACCAGCGTTGGTCCGTACCGCGCCCGGGTGTGCTCGACAGCACGTACGGCATCAGTGCGGGCGATATCACGTTTTGCCAGTTGCCGGCGCCAAGTCGTCCACGCGCGAGCAAAATCGCGAGACCGACGACCACGGGAATCGCATACAGCCATTCAGGCCGCAGAAAGTGGAAGTCAGCCGGCACTGTATTGCACCTCGGCCGCGCGCCGAATCCGGATGCGCTGCAAAAGGCTGATCACGGCTGCGAGCACGCACAACAACAAGGCACCCGCCAATGGCCAAAAATAATATGACTTCACAGGCCGGAAGCCCGCTTCGGGTTCCTCGACGGGCTCGAGCTGGTCGACGAGCTGGTAAATCTCCTGCAGCGTTGCGGTGTCGGTGGCCCGGAAATAGCGACCACCGGTCAGGCTGGCAATCTGCGTCAGAGTCTTTTCGTCAAGATCGGCCGACGGGTTGATCGTGCGCCGCCCGCCGAGCAACGAATTCACCTGCGCCTGTTCGGCGCCGATGCCAATCGTGTAAATGCGCAATCCAATTTGTTGTGCGAGCTCGGCCGCTTTGATCGGCTGCACTTCACCCGCGGTATTCGCGCCGTCAGTTAGCAGGACGAGAACCTGCTCACCGTGGCGCTCTTCCTGCTCATGGATGCGGCGCACTGCCAGCGTGATTGCATCACCAATGGCTGTCTTTTCGCCGGCGAGTCCGATAAAGGCTTCCGTAAGCAACGTGATAACCGTCTCGCGATCCAGGGTCAGCGGAACCTGAAGGTAGGCGCGCTCACCAAACAGGATCAGGCCAACGCGATCGCCTTCGCGGCGTTCGATGAAGTCTTTGGCTACCGCCTTGGTCGCGGTCAATCGATCGACCTTGCGACCGCCGAGCTCAAAGTCCTTTTGCGACATCGAACCGGACAGGTCGACAGCAAGCATCAGGTTGCGGCCGGCAACCGGAACGTCGAGTTCGTCACCAATTTTTTCCGGACGCGCTGCGGCAAACACCAGCAGGATCCAGGCCAGCGTGGCAATCCAGAAGCGCCAGTTGAATATCTGCTCGGCGCCAGTGCGGTCACGCAATGTCGAAAAGGTCTCGAGGTTCGGCACTTTCAGGCCCGCCTCGGAAAACCCTTTTGCTTCGGGCAGCAAGCGGCGCACGATGTACGGCAGCGGCAACGCCGCCAGAGCCCAGGGCCAGGCCAGCGACCACATCAGCGCATCCCCCCGACGGGGATGGCCAGGCGCATGCGAACGGCAGCGAGCAACGCGTTAACATCGACGTCACGGAGGTCGCTGTGCGGATCGCGATACGGCAGTTCAAGCAGGCTCTTGCCACCCTCGGTGTGAAAATACGGCACCGGTAAATCGCGATCGAGCCACTCGAGCCAGGCATCACCCGTCAAGCCGGCCACCTCGTCTCGCGGTGCGTACGCGAGCATTGCACGGCGCAGCAGGTTTGACAGGTTTTTGCCGAGCGTCACGGGATCGCGTTTCTGCAAATACGTCGCTTCGAGTTGCGCCAGTTCGCGCAGCGCGTAGCGTTGTGGCGCCAGGTAGCGTCGACGCTGCAGCCAGCGGTAACCCTGCCACGCGGCCAGAATGGCAAGACATCCGGCCAGCACCCACCAACCCGGCGCGAGTGGCCACCAGCCGACGGCCTCGGGCAGGTGCAGGTCGCGCAATGGCAGCTGCGTCGGATCCATCAGTGCGTCCTGCGACCCAGCGCGGTTTGCAGCGCGGAAACCGGATCGTCGTCAGTCGACATAGGCATCATGTGCACGCCGTAACGATGGCAAAAAGTTTCAAGATCAGCGAGTCGCTCCGCGTATTCGTTGGCATAGTCACGTCGGGCTGCACTCGCAAATGTGTCGATCGCCATTTCGCCATCGTCCGATACAAGGCGATAGCGACCGGGTGGCGGCAGCTCACGTTCGATCGGGTCGTTCATGAAGACTGCGAGGACTTCATTGTGGCGGGCAACCGCCGAAAGATACGACTGCGCGGCCCGGTCAAAGCCCTGAAAATCGCTGACGATCACAACCAGGCTTCCCGGGCGTGCGACGCGGCGCAGCGCGGACATTGCATTGGTCAGCGCGGCCGGGTTTGTTTCACGCTTGCCGGGCGTCCAATCCGGATGCTCGACCAGTTCGTGCACGAAGCGCAGTGCAGCACGCCGACCCAGCCTTGGTTTGAGTTCACGGTGCACCGTATCGCCGAAGATCAGGCCACCGAGCCGGTCACCGCGATGATGCGCCGCCCACGCAAGCAGTGCTGCAGCACGGCTGGCGTTCACCGATTTGAAACACCCGCGGGTGGCGAAGTGCATGTTCTGACGCAAATCACAGACGACGAGCACCGGTCGCTCGCGCTCTTCGCGAAACAACTTGGTGTATGCCTCGGTACTCCGTGCCGTCACGCGCCAGTCGATGCTGCGCGGGTCGTCGCCGGGCTGGTACGGACGCGACTCGTCAAATTCCATGCCGCGCCCGCGAAAGTGCGAAACGTAGGCGCCGGTCTGCAGCGAATTGACGCGCAGCACGTCCAGCGCGATTGCCCGCGCGGGCGCGTTGAGACGAATCAGCCCAGCCTGGCTGACCGACACTGGCGATGCATCTTCCGGAATGTGATCGAGGCGCGGCACGCAGACTTCCCTACGGCACGCCCACGCCGTCGAGGATGCCTGTTATTACGGAACCGGCATCGACGCCGTCGGCCTCGGCTTCGAAACTCAGCACCAGGCGATGGCGCAGCACATCGGGTGCGACCGCCTGGATGTCCTCAGGGCCGACAAAGTCGCGACCCGACAACCAGGCATGCGCGCGCGCCGCGCGATCGATACCCATGCTGGCGCGCGGGCTGGCACCGTAAAGTACCTGGCCGTCCAGATCAGCGTTGACGGCACCCGGGTTACGCGTCGCGGTGACGACATTCACAATGTATTCCTCAAGCTCCGGCGCAAGATGCAGGTTCAGAACGTCCATGCGTGCAGCTTGCAGTGACGTCCACGCCAGCTGCTCGGGTGGCTGGAACGCGTCGCGCTCGCCCGATTTCGCTTCGTCGCGGTTCAGCACCAGAATGCGTCGCTCATCTTCGACGCTCGGGTAACGCACTTCGACATGCAAAAGGAATCGGTCAAGCTGTGCTTCAGGCAGCGGGTAGGTGCCCTCCTGCTCAATCGGGTTCTGCGTCGCCATCACCATGAACAGGCCGTCGAGCGGGTAGGTCTGGTCACCCACCGAGATCTGCCGTTCTTCCATTGCC
>JBCAZN010000076.1:0-8578 GCA_038533035.1 Pseudomonadota bacterium | reverse complement strand
GAGGCCACGGCGGGCGATGCGGTCTCGGTGGACATACCGGTCGACCTCATTCGTACGCTCAAGGCAGCCGGAACGGCAACGCTGCAGCGCGCGACGCTCGGCGCGATTGTATTCGAGAAAATCGAGCTCGGACTAAATGTCGATAACAACAAACTGCGACTGCACCCGGTGTCCTCAGACCTGTTCGGTGGTGCCTATCGAGGTGATGTGCAAATCGATGCGTCCGGGTCCGCACCGGTGCTGTCCGTGAACGAACGTATCGAAAACGTCAATGTCGGCGAACTGGCTCAAGCGATGTTCGGCGTTGAGAAAGTCACCGGTACGATAAACGGAACGTTCCGGCTCTCGGGCCGCGGCAATAACTCGCTTGCGATTCAGGAGTCGCTGGCTGGTGAGATAGGTATCGATCTCGCCGACGGCGCATTCCATGGCACCGATGTCTGGTACCAGCTGCGTCGTGCACGGTCGAAACTCAAGAACGAGCCGCCACCTGAACCCGTGTTGCCTCCGAAAACCGATTTCAGCACCGCGTCGATGTCGGGCACGGTGACGAACGGCGTGGTGCGCAACGCTGACCTGTTTGCCCAGTTGCCGTATATGCAGTTAACGGGCACCGGCGACATCGACCTGGTTTCCGCCACCATGGACTATGTGCTGCAGGCGCGCATCCTGGAGCGGCCGGAATTTCTCGGCGACGTGTCGCAGGAAGAGATCGACGATTTCACGTCGGCGGTCATTCCGTTGCGCGTTACCGGACCGCTGGCATCACCGAACGTCAAGCCAGACGTCGAACGGCTGATTCGAGATAGGGTCGAAGAGGAGATCAAAGATCGTCTCAAAGACAAGCTCGGAGACTTGTTCAACTAATGAACTGGCGTTGTACGCTCATCCTGCTGGTAACAATTGCGGCACCCCTGCACGCGGCGGAGCTGCGTGAAATAGCGGTGGGCCACAAAAAAGGCGTGTACACGATGAAGTCGGTGGTGTGGTTCGATGCGCCGATCGACAACACGTACGCGATCTTTCGGAGCTGGGATTACTCGAAGGATTTTTCGAGCGCGATAGTCGAAGCGCGTGACGTGGAGCCCGACGAGCAGGGACGCCCGCAGTACTACTCGCGCATGAAAGGATGCGTGCTGTTTTTCTGCCGGGAGTTCGTGCGCCAGGGTTACGCCGAGGTCGTGCCCAATGAAGTGCTGCGTGCGTTTGCCAATCCTGACGTGAGCGACTTCGAGTTCGTCAACGAGGTGTGGACGTTCACCGAGGAGGATAGTGGCACCATTGTTGTCTACGAACTCGCAATGGACCCGAAATTCTGGATACCGCCGGCGATCGGGCCGTATTTTATCAAGCGCAAATTGAAGCAGGATGGCGGCCAGGCGATAGATCGCATTGAGAAGATCGCACAAGGTCTTGCCGATGAGTGATTTTGCGGCGCGACTGTTGCGGTGGTTTGATGACCACGGCCGCAAGAACCTGCCGTGGCAGCAAGCCATCTCGCCGTATCGCGTCTGGGTGTCGGAAATCATGCTGCAACAGACCCAGGTGACGACGGTCATTCCGTATTACAAACGCTTTATGCATTCGTTTCCCAACGTTGTCGCGCTTGCCGATGCCGGCCAGGACGACGTTCTCTCGCACTGGTCGGGTCTTGGCTACTACGCGCGGGCGCGTAACCTGCACAAAGCCGCACGGGTTATTCGCGATGACCATGGCGGCGTGTTTCCGGAGTCGTTCGACGATGTTGTGGCGTTGCCCGGGATCGGGCGATCAACGGCCGGTGCAATCCTGTCGATCGCGTGCAATCAACGTCATCCGATTCTCGATGGCAACGTGAAGCGCGTACTTGCGCGGCACGAAGCGATCGAAGGCTGGCCGGGCAAGACGAGCGTCGCGAACAAACTCTGGGAGATCGCTGAAAAGAACACCCCCGAAAAGCGCGTCGCCGACTACACGCAAGCCATCATGGATCTCGGCGCAACGCTCTGCACGCGCAGCAATCCGTCCTGCGAGTCGTGCCCCGTAGCCTTCGATTGCACCGCCAAAAACTCGGTGTCAGTGACCCTGTTTCCAGGCAAGAAGCCGAAGAAAACCAAGCCGCTGCGTAAGACGACGATGGTGCTCGCCGAGGCAGGCGCTCATGTGTTGCTCGAACGCCGGCCCGAGGCCGGCATCTGGGGTGGGCTCTGGAGTCTGCCCGAAGTCAATGACGGCTCGGTCGAAGACTGGTGTGGTGACGCATTGTCGGCCGAGGCTGTCGCGACGGAGTTCTGGGACGTCGTGCGCCACAGCTTCAGCCACTACGATCTCGATATTCACCCGGTCGTCGTGCGCGTTGCAACGCAAGCGAGTAAAGTAGCGGATTCGCAAAACGAAACCTGGCATCCGCTGGGTGCCGAGCTGCCGGGCGGAATCGCGGCCCCGGTCAAGAAATTAATTGAAGAGTTGGGAAAGAATGTCTCGCACTGTTAACTGTGTTGTCCTCGAAAAAAAAGCAGAAGGACTGGATTACTCACCCTATCCGGGTGACCTTGGCCAGCGGATCTACGACAACGTGTCGAAGGAAGCCTGGCAGCGCTGGCTTGCGCACCAGACGATGCTTATTAATGAGTACCGACTAACGCCGATTGAACCCGAGGCCCGCAAGTTCCTCGAAGGAGAGATGGAAAAGTTCTTCTTTGGCGAGGGTTCGGCCGCGCCGAAGGAGTTTGTCCCTCCCACGGAGTAAAGCATGGCTACGCCCGTTGCAAATATAACGGCGACTGCGCTATCGGAGCGCTACAGTGTCGTTCGTGGCACAACCCTTGCACTGATCGCTGAGTTGCAACCAGAAGACACCGTTGTGCAGACCATGCCGGACGTTAGCCCAACGAAGTGGCATCTCGCGCACGTGACCTGGTTTTTCGAGCGTTTCGTGCTGGAGCCGGCGGCGTCGGATTACACGCGCTTTGACGACGATTTCCACTTCCTTTTCAACTCCTATTACTACACGGCGGGACATATGTACGCGCGACCAAAGCGCGGTTTACTGTCTCGGCCAACGCTCGAGCGCGTGCTCGAGTATCGTTCGTACGTCGACGCTGCGATGCAGCACCTGTTGCAAACGGATGCCGTCGACCGGCGGACGCTGCAGGTCGTCGAGCTCGGGCTGAATCACGAGCAGCAACACCAGGAGTTGTTGCTGACCGACATCAAACACGTCTTTTCATGCAATCCACTGCAGCCCGCGGTGTCCAGCTCGCTGCCAACACCACCGAGATTCGAGACTTCCGACTACGACTATTCGGAGGGCGAAACGGGCATCCGGCAGGTGGGTGCGGACGGTGATGGTTTCGCTTTTGACAACGAAACACCGCGGCACGATTCGCTGTTACATCCGCACCGTGTTGGTAATCGTCTCGTCACCAACGGCGAGTATCGTGACTTCATTCGCGATGGAGGTTACGAAACCTGTGAGTTGTGGTTATCTGATGGCTGGGCCTACATCAACGAGCGCGGCTGGAACCGCCCGTTGTACTGGAGCGAGGCGCTCGACGCCGAGTTCACGCTGGCGTGCGCGACCTGGATGCAGCAGCGCCGGTCTGTCACGTCAGTTATTACGAAGCCGATGCGTTTGCGCGTTGGGCTGGCGCGCGGCTGCCGACCGAATTCGAGTGGGAAAGCGCGGCTCGCCGCCATCCGGTGCGAGGTAATCTGCTTGATTCCGGTTTGTGGCATCCGTCGAGCGCGGATCACGAACAATTCTTCGGCGATGTCTGGGAATGGACGTCGTCATCCTATGCGCCGTACCCGGGGTTCGTGCCACTCGAGGGCTCGCTCGGTGAGTACAACGGCAAGTTCATGTGCAACCAGATGACGGTGCGCGGCGGTTCCTGTGTGACGTCGGCCGATCATATTCGTGCTTCGTATCGAAGCTTCTTTTACCCCGATGCGCGCTGGCAGTTCCTCGGGATTCGACTCGCAAAGGACGGTCATGCTGACTGAAAACCCCGAACTGGAAGAGATTGTCGACGGCCTGTCTGCTGAACAGAAGCAGATCTCACCGAAGTATTTTTACGATGAGCGTGGATCGCAGCTGTTCGACGAGATTACTCGATTGCCGGAGTACTACCTGACGGACACCGAGATCGGCATCATGCGTGACAATATTGATGAGATGGTCGCGTTGATCGGCAAGCAGGCGAGCCTGATCGAATTCGGCAGCGGCGCCAGTATCAAAACCCGAATTCTGCTCGAGCACCTTTCCGAGCTCGCGGCTTATGTGCCCGTCGATATATCCGAAGACTTTTTGTTCGAATCCGCGAATCAGATTCGCGAAGCATTCCCGCACATCGACGTGCACCCGGTTGCGGCGGATTTCACGAAGCAGTTTGATCTGCCGACGCCGATGGTGACGCCGGTCCGTAACGTCGTGTACTTCCCGGGTTCGACAATCGGCAACTTCGAGCACGAAGACGCGATGGAGTTACTGCGTGTAATGCACCACGAAGCAGGCAAAGGCGGCGCATTGTTGATTGGTGTTGATCTGCAGAAGGACCCGGACGTCATCGAGGATGCGTACAACGACTCGGCGGGTGTAACAGCGGAGTTCAATCTGAACATGTTGACGCACCTGAATCGCGACTACGGTGCCAACTTTGACATCGAAGAATTTGAGCATAGCGCAAACTACGATCCCGAAGAGGGTCGTGTCGTTATCGGGCTCGTGAGCCAGGCCGACCAGGTTGTGGAAATTGGCGATGCCGAATTTGAGATTGCGGACGGCGAGAAAATTCTCACCGAGTACTCACACAAGTACACGCTTGAGGGTTTTGAGAAAATGGCAAACGATGCCGGCTTCGAAGTGGCCCGCGTCTGGACCGACGAGAACGAACTCTTCAGCGTGCAATTCCTCACCCGTAACTAGGTGTCAGTGACCTGGTTTTTTAACTAGGTGTCAGTGACCTAGTTTTTTTGGGCGTCCACCGGGGTTTCGGCGAACTGTGCGGCCCGACCTGGCTTCAATGTCGTCGATGAATGTATCTCTCCCAGATGGTCGTCCGGTGCGCGTCTGATCTCGTATTTCCCGAAGACGCTCTTCATCGTCGCCATCGGACAAATAGGCGCTCCAGTCATCGATAAGCTCGAATGGCGAGACGTCATGAACAAGCGGATCCAGGCACTCGTCCAGATGGGCCCGCGCACTTGACCAGGGCCAGTCCTGCGGTCGTCGACACAGCCCAGAGCGTACCGGATTGAGCTCGACGTAGCGCATGCCCATAAGCAGGTGAGTCTCGTCCATCACGACAGAGTAGAAACGTTCCTGCCACAGGTGGCCGGCCCAGCCTTTACGTGCATTGATTTTCATCGCATAACGATGGTGTACGTTTGCGAAAAACTTCGAAAGGCTTTGCCTGTCGTCGGGTATAACGATCGCGTGTACGTGGTTCGGCATCAAGCAGTACGCCGAAATTCGTAGGTCGACCTTTTCCAGTTCCTCGGCCGCCAGATCAAGATAAGTTCGGTAATCTCGCGCATCGAAAAAAGTTTGCTGCCGTCTTACGCCACGCTGCGTCACGTGATGCGGGTAGCCGGGAACGACCAGTCGTCGGAATCGCGGCACGCTGTTCAATCCTGTTTGTGTATTGGTTTATAAGCGTCGCAGAATGAAAGACCAACGCACAGTCGCGAAACTGAGCAGCCCACCTGAAAACTAGGTCACTGACACCTAGTTAAAAAAACTAGGTCACTGACACCAGGTTTAGCGGAGCGGGAGTTCTGTCTTTTTTTGTACGGTTCGGATCGCGACCGACGAGTTGACGCGCGCTACGCCTGGCAGGCGTGTCAGTGCATCGCGGTGCAGGCGTTCGAAGTCCGCCATGTCGGACACGACTACGCGCAGCAGGTAGTCGAACTCGCCCGTCATCAGGAAACACTCCATGACTTCCGGAATATCTTTCACCGCGCCTTCGAACGCGGCCAGCTCCGATTCCTCTTCGCGGTGCAGCCCGATGTGCACAAACACGTTGCCGGCCAGTCCGACCTTTGGCTGGCTGACCAGCGCTGCATAGCGATCGATCAACCCGGATTCCTCGAGTGCCCGGACCCGGCGCAGACAGGAGGATTCCGACAGGTTTACGAGCTCGGCCAGCTGCTTGTTGCTGATCCGGCCGTCACGTTGCAGGGCCTCGAGAATCTGTCGGTCATATTTGTCAATCGCCATGGCAGAAAGCACCGGTTTTTACGTAATTAGTGACCAATAATGCCACAAAACTTGCCAAAAGCTCGGGTACTTCGCAAGCGAATGCCGCTCAGCCGGGGATATTCTTCATCAGACAACAACGACTCACGCTGTGGAGAGAGCATGATCATCGGGATACCCAAAGAAATAAAAACCCTCGAGTTCCGCGTCGGCATGACCCCGTCGGGCGTACAAGACGTCATTGCTGATGGCCATGAAGTCATCGTCGAAACCAACGCGGGTGCCGGCATTGGCGAGTTGGATGCAGCTTACGAAGCAGTCGGCGCCAAGGTCGTCGCAACGGCGAAGGAAGTCTTCGAAAAATCCGACATGGTCGTCAAGGTCAAAGAACCACAGCTCCCCGAATGCGAAATGCTGAGTGAAGGGCAGGTGCTGTTCACTTACCTGCACCTTGCACCCGATCCCGATCAAACCGCTGCACTCCTTAAATCCGGCACCACCGCGATCGCCTATGAAACCGTCACTGCAAACGACGGCACGTTGCCGCTCCTAACGCCGATGTCGGAAGTTGCCGGTCGCCTGTCAATTCAGTGCGGTGCATATGCTTTGCAAAAAGCCAACGGCGGCTCGGGCAAATTGCTCGGCGGCGTGCCTGGCGTCGCACCCGCCGAAGTGCTGGTCATAGGTGGCGGCGTTTCCGGCGCCAACGCAGCCGACATGGCTGTCGGCCTCGGTGCCAATGTCACAATCCTCGATCGTTCGCTGCCTCGGCTTCGTCACCTCGATGACATCTGGGGCGGCCGCGTCAACACTGTTTTTTCAACCGCGCATGCCATCGACGAACTCGCACCGAAATCGGATCTCATAATCGGTGCCGTATTGATCGCCGGCGCCGCCGCGCCGAAGCTGGTTACGAAACAGCACATCAAATCAATGCAGCCGGGTTCTGTTGTCGTCGACATCTCGATCGACCAGGGCGGTTGCTTTGAAACCTCACACGCAACGACGCACGCCGACCCGACTTACATCGTCGACGACGTGGTTCATTACTGCGTTGCGAACATGCCGGGCGCCGTCGCGCGCACGAGCACCTTTGCACTGACAAACGCGACACTACCGTTCGTGAGGTCACTGGCCAATCGTGGATGGCAGGAAGCGCTCAAGCGCGACCCGCATCTCGCCAACGGCCTCAACATCCATGCAGGCAACGTCACGTACGAGGCAGTCGCCCGTGATCTCGGCTACGATTATCTGTCGGCCGCCGACGTGCTGCAGGCTGCCTGACTAGTGCTCGACGATCACGCGTGGGTCGATGCCAGAGATCTCGTTAGCGGTTCCGTCTACAAAAACAGTCACCGAGTAATTGTAGGCCTTTTCCTCAAGCCCTTCGTCGACACAGACCATGAGAAAGCGATCCGGTTTTTCGGAACCCTTCGCGTTCAACCAGTCGTCGTCGGCACCGGCACTCTTACCTTCGGTCTCCACATCCGCCACGTTGTAGTCGAACCCGAGGTCTGACCTGTTGGCGCCTTTTAGTCTGAAGCGCAGCTCTTTTTTCTTATTGACAGTTTTGACCGGGTCAACAATCAGGTAGCCATCGCCGTACTCGATATCAACGTATTTGTGGCCTCTGCCTCCGCAGTCATTCAATGAGCCGATAAACAGCGTTTCACAACCGGCGAGCGCGACCGCAATACCTACCATCAGAATAGTTCTTGTCATTCTTCTTCTCCCTTGATGGGAACCTCTATCTCATCATAGTAGAAATTCCACAAAATTTTCCGGCTACCCGCCGTCGCGCGCCAGCGCGGTGAAGCGCGGGTGGTCGTACAGATTCCTGAGGTGCGGCTCTGCCGCGATCATGAACGGCGGATAGCCTTTGTCGACGGCCTCCTCAAATGCCGTCAGTGCACCGTCGGTATCGTTGTATCTATTCAGGATCAAGCCGTTGATGTAGTCGACATATGGATCCTCCGGCAGTCCGTCCGCAGCGTCAGCAATAAATTCGAAGGCGCTGTCGCGATTGTCGAGCATGGCATTAATCCACGCGAGGTCCAGTTTCGTCCAGGCGTCGCTCGCATTGATCCGCAGGCTGGCCGACGCAAGTTCGTCCGCTTTCCTGAATGCTTCGCGCGACTCCTCGGCGGCGTGCGCAGCGGAAAGAATGTCGCCAAGATTCATCCACAGCGCGCTGTTATCCGGGGCAAGCTCGATACCGCTGCGAGCGGCGGCGGCGGCCTCGTCGTATCGCCCGAGGTAGTAGTACATGAGTCCAAGGTTGCTGTAGTTTGCAGCACGCGGTGCAAGCTCGATAGAGCGCTCGAACGCCGGTGCGGCGCGCTCGCCGTCGCCAACCTGGGCGCGTCCTACATGCTATCCGGCGAATTCGAGCGCGCC
>JBCAZN010000075.1:0-8592 GCA_038533035.1 Pseudomonadota bacterium | reverse complement strand
CTGCGCAATAGGTGAAACCTGTGCGCAGGACGCCAGCGTCGGCAGCGCGCCGAGCGAGTTTCGTGCAGCCGGATTGTTCAGGCACACACTCGCCTCGTACCAGGTGGCCATCGCATCGCCCATGCCCGCAACCAGGTAGCGTTCCGAGGCATCGGCAACGACATCGGTATCGACGACAACGATCTCGGGATTCTGCGGAAAAAATTCGACGTGATCGGTCGTGCCTTCCGGTGTGTAAATCAGCGACAGGGCCGAGCAAGGCGCGTCTGTCGACGCGAGCGTCGGTACTACGACAACCGGAACATCAAGCCGGTAGGCAACACACTTGCCGGCGTCGGCGACCTTGCCGCCGCCAATTGCAATCAGGCAGTCAATATTTTCATCGATCAGCGTCGCAACCTGCGCCTCGATTTCCGGCATCGAACATTCGCCGTTGAACTGCGCATTCACGCTGTCGATCGATTCGGCTTTAAGACTTGCCGCAACCTGTGCACCCTGCGCGCCGAGCCCGCGTTTCGATGCCAGGATGCCGGCACGCTTTGCGCGCAGCAGAGACTTAACGTAGCGACCCGTGTGATCGAGAACGCCGGCGCCCTGTATATAGCGCTGCGGTGCCGCCAGTACGCGCGGTGGTGTTGCATCGCCTGCTGCGAACACGGCTTTCGGATCGTAAACCTTGTCTGTCATCGCTACCCCGTACTTAAAGTTTCTTCCGCTGCGCCGACCCTGGTCGCACGTTGAAAGGCGGGCCGCTCGATGAGCCGATCGAGATACCGAGTGACCTGCGGTGTGTAATTGCCATCGAGACCAAGATCACGGCCGAAAAACAGCGCGTATCCGATCGCGATATCAGCAATTGTAAACCTTCCGTCAACCAGGAACTCTCGGCCGTCGATATGCGCGTCGAGACGTCGCAAGCGTGCGAGGTACCACTTCGCATAGTCGTCCACGACCTGCGGCAGCCGGCGCTCTTCCGACTCCAGCGTGCCGTAGCGAAGCACCAGCGTCTGCGGAAAGGTCAGCGTCGCGTCACTGTGGTACAGCCAGTTCAGAAAATCACCGTATTCAGGGTGATCACTCGGCACCGCGAAGTCATGTTTTCCGAATCGATCGACCAGGTAATGACAGATGGCTGTTGACTCTGTCATCTCAACCTCGCCGTGCACAAAATACGGCACGGTGCCGAGCACGTTGATACCCAGATAGTCTTTCTTGAAGACCCGCGGTGGAAACGGCAACACCTCGACGTCGTAGTCGATACCCATCTCCTCCATCGCCCAGATCGGACGTAACGATCGGGCGTTGTGACAGTGCCAGATTTTGGGGGTTATCGAATTCACGTCGGATCGCATGTTGGTGTTAATCTTTGCGGCGGCCAGCAGCTGGCCACGTATGTGTCACTACGCCGGGACCGAGATTTGCCTGAACCTATCATGACTCGCGAGCAGGCTCTCAACGAAGTTTGCGGACCCGGTCAGCCCTACGAACTGAAAACCACCCAAATTCGTGGCAAAACCTGTCGCGTCTTTGTCAACGCACCACTCACCCTGCATGACCTGTACCTACAAACCCGCAGCGATCTGGATTTTCTAATCTACGAAGGCGAGCGGCTGAGCTACAACGACGTCTATCGCAAAGCCGCTGCGCTCGCCGCCGCGATGATTGACGATTACGGCATTCGACCGGGCGACCGTGTCGCCATTGCCATGCGCAACTACCCTGAGTGGGTCATCACGTTCTTCGCCACGACGTCGATCGGTGCGATCGCTGTACCTGTGAACGCATGGTGGAACGCGCGCGAACTCGCCTACAGCCTGGAAGACTGCCAGGCATCGCTGATCGTGGCCGACGAAGAGCGTCTGGAGCGACTGGCGAAGGCTGAATTACCAGCCGCCGCGGCGCGCATCATTCGGGTGCGCACACCGGCAAACCCCGACATCGAGACGGACGAATGGAACGATGTTGTTTCTGCTCACGCCGACGCCGCCATGCCGACGGTCAATGTCGAACCCGACGACGACGCCATCATTCTCTATACATCGGGTTCAACCGGTCATCCGAAAGGCGTCGTGTCCTCGCACCGCAATATTATCCACGCGTTGATGTCCTGGGAGCTGGACTGGGAGTTGCGCAGCGCGATGGGTGTGTACCAACTGCAGGAATCCGATCAACAGGGTGGCATGCTGCTGACGATTCCGCTGTTCCACGTTTCCGGTTGTCATGCGGCGATGCTGTCATCGATGCGCACGCAACGTAAGGTCGTGTGTATGCACAAGTGGGACGTCGAAAAAGGACTGGAACTGATCGAACGGGAGCGCTTGACGGGGTTGATGGCGACCCCTGCAATCTCGGGCGACGTCGTGCAGGCTGCAGCATCGTCCAAGCGCGATTTGTCCAGCCTCATCGTCCTCGGCGGCGGTGGCGCGCCGCGAGCACCGGAACAGGTAAAAGCCATAAATGCGTTGACCGAAAAAGTCATTCCGGCCACCGGTTGGGGCATGACTGAAACGAATGCCATCGGCGCCGGCAACGCCGCCGACGACTACTTGACCCGGCCGGCCAGTTCCGGGCGCTGTTCCGGCGTACTCGACATGCGCATTGTCGACGCGGACGGCAATGAGTGTCCAACCGGGGAACGCGGCGAGTTGCAGATCCGCGGCACCTCGATGTTTCGCGCCTACTGGAATAATCCCGAGGCGACCGAGGCTGCGTTCGACGGTGACTGGTTTCGCACCGGCGATGCCGCCATCATCGATGAGGAAGGCTTCCTGTTTATCGTCGATCGCATCAAGGACCTGGTCATTCGCGGCGGCGAAAATATTGGCTGCGGCGCAGTTGAGGCGGCACTCCAGGAGCACAGCAAGGTGCTGGAAGCCTGCGTTTATGCGGTGCCCGATGAGCGCCTCGGCGAGGAAGTCGGCGCTACCGTGTATGTGACCGAACGCCTCGATGAGGCGCTGTTGCGTGAGTTCCTGCTGGAGCGCATCGCGAAGTTTGAGATCCCCCGCTTCATCCATCAGACTACCGATCCGCTGCCGCGCATTGCGACCGGGAAGATCGCGAAACGGCAATTGCAGGCGGAAGCCATCCAACGACTCGGTTTGAATGCCGCATGACAGAATCAGCTACGGGCGAACGCCCCCTCGACGGCATGCGCGTGCTGGAACTCGGCCAGATCCTGGCCGGCGCATTTACGACGACGATCCTCGGCTACTTTGGCGCCGAGGTCATCAAGGTCGAAGCGCGCGGCACGGGCGACATTATTCGACAATGGCGTATCGTCAAGGATGGCACGTCATTGTGGTGGTGGAGTCTCGGCCGCAACAAGCAATCCATCACGATCGATCTCAAGACTGAAGAAGGTCAGCAACTGGTGCGCGACCTGTGCGCCGAATGCGACGTGCTGGTCGAGAACTTCCGGCCCGGCCAGATGGAGCGCTGGGGTCTTGGCCCGGATGAACTCAAAGCGATCAACCCCGACCTGATCTACACCCGCATTTCCGGTTACGGACAGACCGGTCCGTACGCCGAGCGACCGGGCTTTGCATCGGTGTGTGAAGGCTTTGGCGGGTTCCGCTATATCAACGGCGTGCCTGGCGAACTGCCCGTGCGACCCAACCTGAGCATGGGCGACACGCTCGCCGGCATTCACGCGGCGCTCGGCGTCTGCATGGCCTACATTCGCCGCTTGAAAAACGGTGCGGGCCAGGTCGTCGACGTGTCGATCTTCGAGTCGGTGTACAACCTTCTTGAAGGCGTCATACCCGAATACTCCGGAGCCGGTGAAATCCGGCAACCGTCCGGTTCGACGATCACGGGCATCGTGCCGTCGAACACCTATCGCTGTAGCGACGACAAACTGATTGTCATCGGCGCCAATACCAAATCGATGTTCGAGCGTCTCATGCGCGCGATGGGCCGCGACGACCTTGCCGACGATGCACGGTTCGCGGACAACGTGGGCAGGGTTGCGGAGGAAGCGCTAATTGACGGCGCAATCGCCGACTGGGCCGCAACGCTACCAATGGATGAAGCGCTGGATATTCTCGAAGGTGCCGCCGTTGCGGCAGGGCCGATACTGGACGCCAGGGACATGTTTGAAAATCCGCATTACCAGGCGCGCGGCGCTTTCGAGGAAGTCACCGTCAATGGCGAAATACTGCACGTGCCTTCAATCGCGCCGCGGCTCGTCGACACACCAGGGCGCACGGATCAGCCGGGCCCGGAGATTGGTGAGCACACAGACAAGGTGTTGCACGAATTACTGGGCCTCGACGAGGAAGCGATTCAGCGCCTTCGGGATACGAACATCATCTGAGATTCGGACGTCGACATGACGACTGCGTGGCAAACCATCGAGGTCCATCCTGTCAGCGCCGCCCTCGGCGCAGAAATATCGGGCGTCAATATTGCCGGCGGTGTCAGCGAGCAGCAGTTCGCAGAGCTGCGCCAGGCGTTTGCAGAATACGGTGTAATCTTTTTCCGCGACCAGTCGATTTCACCGGAGCAGCACCTCGCGTTCGCCGAACGCTGGGGTGAAATTAACGTGAATCGGTTTTTCAACGCAGTTGACGGCTATCCACAAATTGCCGAAGTCCGCAAAGAGCCCGAGCACAAGACCAATGTCGGCGCCAACTGGCACACGGACCATTCCTACGATCAAATACCGGCAATGGGCTCGCTGCTGTATGCGCGCGAAGTGCCCAGTAGCGGTGGCGACACGTTGTTCGCCAGCATGTATGCGGCGCACGATGCGTTATCGGGCGGACTTCGCGAAACGCTTTCGCACCTGCGCGCCGTGCATTCGACGCAGCATGTGTTTGGCGAAGGTGGCTACACGAACCACGACGAACGCTACCCGAGCACCGATGCGACAGTAAAGGAAGCGACACACCCTGTGATCATCCGCCACCCGCTCTCCGCGCGGCCAGCGCTGTACGTGAACGGTAATTTCACCGTGCAGTTCGAGGGCTGGTCGCGCGACGAGTCGCGTCCGTTACTGGACTTCCTCTGTCAGCATGCCTGTCGCGACGAATTCACCTGCCGATTTCAGTGGCAAGTGGGTTCGATGGCAATCTGGGATAATCGCGCAACGCATCATCGCGCGCTGAACGATTATCCCGGTGAACGCCGCGTCATGCACCGCGTCACGGTTGCAGGCGAAGCGCTTTTGCCTGCACTTACCGCTGCCACAAAACGCTGATACCGATTTCACGCGGGTCCGTCAGAGAACCGCTAATGCGTGCGCCCGTTCCCGTTTCAATGGGTCGGAACTGCTGCACCGAAATATTATCCAGCGCGTTCTTGGCATACAGCGTGACGGTCCAGTTTCTCTCTGGCGATTCCCAGATCGCACGAAGGTCCAGGCGCGTGTAGTCCGCCAGCTTGAAGCGTTCGATGTTGGAGAGATCCGGGTGACGCTCACCGGTGTAGCTGTAGGTGCCGAGCAGCGTCAGATTGCCACGTGCAACTTCGGGCTCCCACAACGCGGTAAGCGACATCTTGTTCTTGGCCATTAACGGCAGCTCATTGCCGCCGAAATTAACCGGTGCTGTTATCGACTGTGTAATCGTCGTGCCATTGTTCAGAGTGAACGGCACATCAACGGTCGGTTGTGTTTCGTCACAACAATAGACCGTCGTAAAGTCTCCGACTTCGGCATCCAGGTAGCTGTAGAAGCCGCGAATCGTCACGGTATCCGTCACCTTGAATGCGCCGGCGACCTCGAGACCCGCGATCCAGGTGCCGTCGATGACGTTCATCTCGCCCTCGAAAACACTTTCACCCGGGATGCGTGCGCCTGGCTCTCTGAGTCGCTGTGAATTGACCCAGTGATCCTTGTAGTCCATGTAGAAGACCGCCGTTTCGAGCTGCAGCCGCTGGTCCATGAACAGGCCCTTCAGACCGGTTTCGTAGTTGATCAGCGTTTCCGAGTCGAACAAACCGAACGTGTCGCCCGCAGTTGTTGGCTGGCCGAATCCTGCGAAACCACCGGCGCGAGCACCTTTCGAAATGCGCGCATAGAGCATCTGTTGATCCGTCAGGTGATGCTCGGCACCCACTGTCCAGGTGACTTCTTCCCATTCGGCGTTGCGCTTCCATTCGTAGCCCTCGACGCTTGCATTGCGGAACAGCCAGAGGTTCGCGCCGTAACGTTCACCCGTCATAGAGTTGGTGAAATCGAAGGCGAGACGCACGTCGTTCTGCACATGCGTTCGCGTATCCTTGTCATATCGCGCGCCGGCGAAGAAATTCCACTTGTCGTTGTAAGTCCAG
The DNA here is from genome assembly GCA_038533035.1 of Pseudomonadota bacterium. Taxonomy (GTDB): domain Bacteria; phylum Pseudomonadota; class Gammaproteobacteria; order Steroidobacterales; family Woeseiaceae; genus UBA1847. The sequence continues at coordinate 2,316 of JBCAZN010000075.1, read as the reverse complement.
TCGCCGTGAAAGTAGACCGCTTCCGTCTTAAACGCAGTGTGCCCAAAAAACGTAAGGCGATGTCCATTGAGATTGCCCGTGGTCGGCTCGGCCACACCTGGCACGTTGGAATAGTTTGCAAGCGCCTGGTCCGCCGGCGTTCCAGGGCAAGACCACAGACCGCTAATTGCAGCCGGCGAGGTAATGCTGTTGCCCTCAAGTGGTGTAAATCCACTGGAGAGACCGCCAGGGCCTGTGCACGCGGCAAATCCGTCAATGTTCAGGCCTTCCTGGCCGAGGCGGAAAAAGCGCGCTGCGTACGGCTCGTCGCCATCGCGGCTATACAGACCGGCAACATAGTTGAACGGACCGTCGTAGTTCGAGGTGAGGGTCAGCTCATGCGAACTTTGTTCATTGTAGCGGGCATAGTTGGAATGTTCATAACCACCGGGGGGAATCAATCCGGCACCATCCAGCGCACAAAACGGGCTCTGATCTGACGGGTCGGGGCAGATACCACCGGTTGTCCGGGACGTTTTGTCGAAGTCGGTAAACGCATTATCCAACGACTCGCGATAACCGAATTTGTAGTTCAATGCCAGGTCGTTGTTCAGGTTGTAAACCACGTCCAGGCCAATGTTGTCGAGCTCGCTGTCTTGAATGCCCACCTGGTTATGGTCGACGACATTGCGTAGATCTTCGGCATCGCAAATGACCGATCCCGGTGACGGCGAACAGTCTGCAACAGACGGCGTTTGCGAAGATCCGAAAAACGGATTCGGTTCCGCACACACCGTGTTGCCATTGATGTCCGTGCCAAACGTGAAGCATTCCGTGGTTACGTCACGAGGAACAAGCGCAACAGATGTTCGCGGCGCACCTTTGTCCTCGGTATGGGTCCAGGACAGGTTGATGTCCCACTTCTCATTCTTGTAGCGCAGCTGCGGCGTGATGCTGAACTGGTCCGGCTCGTCATAGGCGCCGCCTGGACCGATATTCTCCTGCGCGCCGTCCCCGTCCCATTTGCCTGCGCGAACACGGTACATAAATCCGGAGTCGCCAATTGGTCCGCCGAATGCCACTTCGAATCGCTGTGACGTCTGATCAGTAAATTCCGCCAGGAATTTCGTATCGAAGGTGTCACTCGGTCGTTTTGACCAGTAGTGCAGTGATCCGGCAATCGCCGATCGACCACCCGTCGTGCCCTGCGGACCGCGCGCGACCTCAATACGTTCGATGTCGAACAGGTTGCCCTGCTCCAGTCCGTAGACTTCATCGGTATAGATGCCATCCACGTAGGTTGCAACGGCGGTGTCCTGGAAAAACTCCTGGTGCCGTTCTGACCCAATGCCGCGGAGATAGATATGGTTGCCGTGCCCGGAATCCGGCGATTCATGGCCGATCTGCAAGCCCGGCGTCAGGATTTCCAGATCGTTATTGTTGTTAATGCCCAGCTCATCAATCATGGCTTCGTTAAAGCCGGTTACCGTCATCGATCGATCCAGCGAATTGATGTCACCGCGCTCACCGGTAACAAGAATCTCCTCAATATAGATTGAGTCCTCCTCATCGTCCTGGGCGGTGACGGCGGCCCAAGGTAGCGCGCCAATCAAAAGGATTATCGATAGCCTGCCAAGCAAAACTCTCATTGTCGTACCCCCACGATTAGTTAAATATTTTCATCGCGAAGAAATGGCGCGCACCGCGAAAACTGTCTTCGAAGTTTTCCGTCCCGATCTTTTTTGTTGTATATCGCAATATAAAGTCACAGCAAGTTTCCACGTTTTCGATCACCCAAAACTGCAACGCAGCAATCTAAATTCACATGTAACCGTTTAGGGCGAATTTGTTGTGACACTTGGGGTTCAGTCGTTTTTGAATCGGCTTCCGAGCTAACTAGTTTTCCTTTTTGGGGGGTAACCATTGCAAACCGGGTCGTCCAAATTGTTGCCGCGTATTCTGTGTTTTATTGTCAGTTACGCAATACGCCAAAACTTTGACGTGTGCTTTGCGTCGTGCTGAAACCAGGCAACGAAATGCGATTAGAGATCACTGTGTCACTTCTGCTTCTGATCGGATTGATGGGTCTGGCGCCCATTGCAACGGGCGAACCCAGGCACGGGTACTCGTATTTTGGCGACCTTAAGTACCCGGATAACTTCGCGCATTTTGAGTACGTTAATCCGGATGCTCCCAAAGGCGGCATTGCGCGAACACCTTTCGTTGGTACGTTCAACAATCTCAATATCTACGTCGACAAAGGCGTGCTGCAGTTCGACGTAGCCGGCCGACCGGGGCTGGGCGGCGGCGCCCTCGTGCTCGAACCTTTGATGCGCG
>JBCAZN010000074.1:3085-8618 GCA_038533035.1 Pseudomonadota bacterium | reverse complement strand
CATTGTAAAAGCAGGACAACATGGCTGGACACAGTAAATGGGCGAATATCCAGCACCGCAAGGGTGCGCAGGATAAAAAGCGCGGCAAGCTATTTACCAAACTGATTCGTGAGATCACGGTGGCTGCCAAAATGGGCGGCGCGGACCTGGACGCCAACCCGAGGCTGCGCCTCGCGGTCGACAAGGCGAAGGCGCAGTCCATGCCCAAGGACAACATCGAACGCGCCATCAAGCGCGGTGCCGGTGAGACCGACGGCGACGATTTCTTCGAGGTGCGCTATGAAGGCTACGGACCGGGTGGCTCGGCCGTCATGGTTGATTGCCTGACTGATAACCGCAACCGCACGGTGGCGGACGTCCGCCATGCGTTCACCAAATTTGGCGGCAATCTCGGTGCCGATGGCTCAGTGAGCTACCTGTTTGACCAGGTTGGCCAATTGCTGTTCCCGGCCGGTGCGGATGAAGATGCCATCATGGAAGCGGCGATCGAGGCGGGTGCCGAAGATGTTCTGGTTGAAGACGACGGTTCGATTGAAGTACTGGCCGCACCGGATGACTTTGAAGCGGTTCGTGACGCAATGAGTGCCGCGAAAATTAAGGCCGAAACCGCCCACGTCACGATGCGCGCATCGACGAATGCCGAGCTCGGTGTGAAAGAGGCCGGCTCAATGATGAAAATGCTGGAGATGCTCGAGGACCTGGACGATGTCCAGGAGGTTTACAGTAACGCGGATATTTCGGACGACGTACTGGCAGAACTCTGAGATCCCTTTGACAACTGAACGACGCATACTCGGAATCGATCCAGGCTCCCGCCTGACGGGCTTTGGTGTCATCGATTTTCGCGGTGATGCGGCCAGTTACGTCGCCAGTGGCACGATTAAAAGCATCGATGGTGACTTTCCGGACCGGCTGCGCCAGATTTTCGAAACGGTGAGCACGATCGTCGAGCAATACCGGCCCGACATCGTGAGCGTTGAATCGGTGTTTATGCACAAGAATGCCGGCAGCGCTCTAAAACTTGGCCATGCGCGTTCTGCTGCACTGTGTGCAACGTTCGCCTATGAAGCAGAGGTGTTTGAGTACGCGCCGCGTGAGATCAAGCAGGCGATCGTAGGCACGGGCGCGGCGACCAAGGAACAGGTGCAGCACATGATCGTTTCGATGCTGAACCTCGACGGTATTCCATCACCGGATGCAGCAGACGCACTGGCGGCGGCGCTGTGCCACGGCCACCAGCGTCGCATCCGCGCGCAGCTCGGCAATATTGTGGCGGGTGCCGGATGATCAGTTCACTGCGCGGCCTCTTGGCCGACAAACATGTGCCGTTCGTGGTTATCGAATGTGGTGGCATTGGCTATGAAGTTGAAACGCCGATGTCCACGTTCCTGCAGCTGCCGGAAGCCGGCAGCGAACTATTCCTGTACACGCACCTGCTGGTTCGCGAGGACGCGCAGATTCTTTACGGATTCTCGACCGAAGACGAACGGCTCATGTTCCGCTCGCTGCTCAAGGTCAACCGGGTTGGCGCGAAGATGGCGCTCGCGATCCTGTCGACGTTGTCTACCAATGACTTTCGTCGTTGCGTCGAGCTCGAGGACACCTCGACGTTGTCCAAAGTCCCGGGCGTCGGTAAGAAAACAGCAGAACGCCTGATCATTGAAATGCGCGACCGCATCGATGTATCACAACCGATCGGCGGCAAAGTGGTGCCGTTGACCGTTGAAGCGAATGCCCGCAACGAAGCCGTCGATGCACTGGTCGCACTTGGCTACAAACCGAAAGAAGTGACCAAGCTGATTGCTGGCCTCGAAATCGAGGACCTGTCGGCTGAGGACATCATTCGACTTGCGCTCAAACAGGCGGCGCAATAGTGGCCACTATCGAACATGATCGACTCACAAGCGCCGAGTCGAGCGGCGACGACAAGACCTTTGATCGCGCGATCCGGCCGCAAACGCTGGTGGACTACAAAGGCCAGCCGGGCGTGACCGAACAGATGGGGGTCTTCATCGAGGCGGCCCGCCGTCGTGAGGAAGCGCTTGATCACGTACTGATCTTCGGCCCTCCCGGACTGGGCAAAACGACGCTTGCCCACATCGTTGCCAATGAAATGGGCGTCAGCATGCGACAGACCTCGGGCCCGGTACTGGAGCGCCCCGGTGATCTCGCGGCGATCCTGACGAACCTGGAGCCGCACGACGTCCTGTTTGTCGACGAGATACACCGCCTGAGTCCGGTTGTGGAAGAAGTGCTGTATCCGGCCATGGAGGATTTCCAGCTGGATATCATGATTGGCGAAGGGCCGGCGGCGCGCTCTATCAAGCTCGACCTGCCGCCGTTCACGCTGGTCGGGGCGACAACACGCGCCGGTCTGCTGACGTCGCCGCTGCGTGATCGCTTCGGCATCGTGCAACGCCTCGAGTTTTACTCAACCGAAGACCTCGAAGGCATAACGCATCGTTCGGCCGGCATTTTGAGCCTGCCGATTGAAACAGAAGGCGCGCAGGCAATCGCAACGCGGTCGCGTGGCACACCGCGTATCGCCAATCGTTTGTTACGACGGGTTCGCGATTTTGCCGAAGTGCAGGGCGACGGCGTCGTCACCGGCGCGATTGCGGCAAGCGCGATGGACGTGCTGCAGGTGGACCCGAATGGGTTCGATTCGCTGGACAGACGACTGCTGCAAACCATTATCGAGAAATTCGATGGTGGCCCGGTCGGTATCGAAAGCCTCGCCGCCGCCATTGGCGAAGAGCGTGGCACCATAGAAGATGTACACGAGCCGTACCTGATTCAACAGGGTTACATGATGCGCACGGCGCGCGGTCGCGTTGCGACCAACAACGCCTACCTGCATTTCGGACTGAAACCACCGAGCGGCCCGGCGACACAGGATTTGCCTTTTGACGATGACTGAACCCTTCGAGCTCAAGGTGCGCGTTTATTACGAAGACACCGACGCGCAGGGACTTGTGTATTACGCCAATTATTTTCGCTTCATGGAACGTGCCCGCACCGAGTGGCTCGAGGCGTTGGGTATCGATCACCTGACGCTCATGCACGAACACAACCGGATTCTGGTGGTCACAGATGCAAAGGCGAAGTTTATTGTTCCGGCGAAACTGGGCGATCACCTCGTGGTAACCGCGCGTCTCGAAAAGCTCGGGCGTGCGACGTTTGATATCGAACAGTGCATCTATCGAAACAGCACCGACGATGAATTATTGATACGCGGCGGCGTGACCGCGGCGTATATCGACGCGAGCACGATGCGTCCGAAACGGATACCTACTGATTTTTTTGAGGGAGACCTGTAATGGGTGATTTTTCAGTCATCGAACTGCTGCTGGAAGCAAGCCCACCGGTCCAGCTGGTGATGGCGATATTGATCATCGCATCGCTGCTTTCGTGGAGCATAATTTTCGTCAAGCGCAAGCTGATTCGGCGCACCAAAGCGGCATCCGACGAGTTTGAAGCGGCCTTCTGGTCGGGCGGAGACCTGAACACGTTGTACCGCAGTGCGAGTCGCGCCAAGGGCGGCAGTATCGGCATGGCCGGTATTTTCGAGGCCGGTTTTCGCGAATTCAATCGCGGCCTGCAGGCCGGCACATCGGACCCGGATAAACTGATCGAGGAATGTCGGCGCGGTATGCGCGTTGCGCAAATGCGTGAAGTCGACCGCCTTGAACAAAGTCTTGCGACACTCGCGACGATCGGCTCCACGAGTCCGTACGTCGGCCTGTTCGGCACGGTATGGGGCATCATGCTCGCGTTCGTCGAGATCGGTCAGATGCAGACTGCGACCCTGGACGTCGTGGCACCGCACATCTCCGAAGCACTGATTGCGACAGCGATGGGTCTGTTCGCCGCCATTCCGGCCGTGGTCGCCTACAATCGTTTCGCCGACAAGGTGGTGCGTCTTGAGTACCGTTACGACGGCTTCACGGAAGAGTTCTCGAGCATCCTGCAGCGACACGCGCGTACCAAGCAGGGGGCGTAGCCATGGCCACACCACTGCAGAAACGCAAACTGATGGGTGACATCAACGTCGTACCCATGATCGACGTCATGCTCGTGCTGCTGGTCGTGTTCATGGTCACGGCGCCGTTGCTGACACAGGGTATTGAGGTTGATCTGCCCAAAGCCAATGCGAAACCGATCGAAGCGCTACCGGATAAAGAACCGCTGGTCATCAGTGTGGACGCAGCCGGTAACCTCTACATCAATTGGGGCGAAGACGAGGACCAGCCGAAGTCGGGCGCCCAGATTGTCAGCACAGCCGCCACGGTGCTGGAAGCGCAGGAAGGCACGCCGGTGTACGTGAAAGCCGACCGCGCTGTAGCGTACGGCAATGTCGTCGGTGCGATGGTCCTGTTGCAGCAAGCGGGTGCGACCAACATCGGTTTCGTCACGGATCCGCTGGACAGCTACCCGATCCCCGAGTAGCGAACCTCGTGTCGTACGACCGTCAAAACATTATCCCGATCAGCATGGCCGTGCTGCTGCACGTCATCATCTTTGGATCGATGATTGTTGCCGTGGACTACGCGGCGCCCGAGCCGTTTACCCCGATGGTGTTGCAGGCGACGGTTGTGGAAGAGATCCCCGAGACGGTATCGCGGGCACCGGAACCCGAGCCCGAGCCGGAGCCGGAGCCTGAGCCCGTCGTCGAGGAGCCAGAGCCTGAACCGGAGCCCGAGCCGGAACCGGACAATTCCGAGGAACTCAGGCGCCAGGCCGAGGAAGCGCAACGCCAGCAGGATGCATTGCTCGAACAGGAGCGGCTGGAGGAACTTCGGCGGCAGGAAGAGGCCGAACGACTACGTCGCGAGAAGGAAGAGGAAGAAGAGCTGGAACGCAAGCGAATCGAAGCCGAACGCGAGCGCCAGCGCCAGATCGAACGGCAGCGCGAGGAAAACGAGCGGCGGCGGCGTGAACTGGAAGCCGAGCAGCGTGCAATGGAGATCGCCGACGAAGAGCGTATAGCCGCGGAAAACAACTCGTCGGAAATGGCGGTGTACCAGACAATGATACGGCAGAAGATCTTCCGCAACTGGAATGTGCCGGCCAGCATGAACGAGGATGTTGTTTGTATCGCGCATGTGCGACAGGCTCGTGGTGGTGACGTGATCAGCGTTAGAATCGGTAGTTGTAACGGTGACGACGCGGTGAAGCGGTCAATCGAGGCGGCGATCAACGGTTCTTCGCCGCTGCCGGACCCGCCAACATCAAACCTGTTCCGGGCCGATCTCGAGCTCGAAATGACGATGCAGAGAAATTAGGACTACCGAGGTGAACGTGCGAAATATTCTGACAAAGCTGGCAATGGTGCTGCTGTTGCTGCCGCTTCTCGCCAATGCGCAGGCGTTGCGGATCCAGGTTGAGGGTGTGGCCCGGCCGACGCCGGTCGCTGTCGTGCCGTTCGGTTGGGAAGGCGATCCGTCTGCCGCGCCGCTGCAGCTCGCCGATGTGGTCAGCGCTGACCTTTACAGGAGCGGTCGTTTCGACCCGCTCGAAGAACGCAAGATGC
>JBCAZN010000074.1:0-3075 GCA_038533035.1 Pseudomonadota bacterium | reverse complement strand
CCTTCGGTCGGCTTCTCCAGCATCTTGCGTTCTTCGAGCGGGTCGAAACGACCGAAGGCTCGCGTGTCGATTTCGACGACTGGCGCATTCACAATGTCGAGGCGCTGGTCGTTGGCCGGGTGAGCCAGCGCGATGCTGACAGCTACACGATTCGCTTCCAGTTGTTTGATGTGGTGCGCGGACGACAGCTGCTCGGCTGGACCATGAGCTCACCGGCGACAAAAGCGGGCATGCGCGGCGCGGCGCATCGGGTCGCCGACATGGTTTATGAAAAACTCACGGGTATTAAAGGCGTCTTTTCGACCAAGGTCGCCTACGTCACGACCGACGAGCGCTCGGACGGTCGCTGGTATTCGCTGTGGGTCGCCGATCAGGACAACGAGAACGCGTTTCGGGTCATGGAAAGCCGCGACCCGATCATGTCACCGGCCTGGTCGCCGGACAGCCGGCAGCTGGCGTACGTTTCGTTCGAGAACAACCGTTCGTCAATCGTCGTGCAGAATCTGCGCACAGGCAATCGCCGCGTCGTCGCCAACGAACCGGGAATCAACGGCGCACCGTCATTCTCGCCGGATGGCCGCAAACTCGTCATTACGCTCGGCGGTGCCGAGGGCAATCTCGATATCTATACGCTCGACCTCAGGAACCGGATGAAATGGCGCCTGACCAACCATCGAGCCATTGACACCGAAGGCAGTTGGTCCCCGGATGGCCAGCATATCTACTTCACGTCTGACCGCAGCGGTGGCCCGCAGGTCTACCGAATTGACGCCGAAGGCGGCACACCCGAGCGCGTGACCTTCGAGGGGAGTTATAATGCGCGACCGCGGCTCTCGCCGGATGGCAAGAAACTGGCAGTTTTGCACAATGACCGTGGTAATTTCCGGATCGCCGTTATGGACCTGGAAACCCAGGGGCTGTTGATCCTGTCGAGAGGCAGTCAGGATGAATCGCCAAGCTTTGCGCCGAACAGCGACACGCTGATCTACGCAACGCGCATCCGGGGAGACGGCGTACTGGAAACGGTGTCGGCCGATGGGCTGGTCCGGCAAAAACTGGAGTCACGCCAGGGAGACATACGTGAACCGGTCTGGTCGCCGTTCCCGCGTTTCTAAGAGTATTTACATTAAGTAGTTATCTTAATTTATTGTTTTAAATAACGTTTTAACTTCGCAAAGGCAAAGGGACACTATCATGTCTTATTCAAAACTATTCGCAGTCATCACCATGGGCATGCTGATGACGGCCTGTGCCGGCCAGACGGTACCCGATCCGGATCCGGTCGATACGACCTATGGCGGCGACCAGCGTGACGTCAACACCGACGGCATGGACGACGGCAATCCTTACGGTGGCGGACCTGACGAGTACGCGGACGAGGGCCCCGATACCGTCATCTATTTCGACTTCGATTCCTCGACGGTTCGCGGTCAGGACCAGGAAACCGTGTCGCGTCATGCGATGCAGCTCGCCAATGATTCCTACCTGCGCGTGCGGCTTGAGGGCCATGCCGACGAGCGCGGCTCGCGCGAATACAACATTGGTCTCGGCGAGCGTCGCGCACAGGCCGTGCGCCAGATGCTCATGATTCAGGGTGTCAATGCGGCACAGATCCAGACGGTCAGCTTCGGTGAAGAACGACCGCAGTCGATGGGCAGCAGCGAAAGTGACTACGCCCAGAATCGCCGTGTTGAGTTCAAGTACACGAACTGAGGCGATGATGAGACAGTTACCGACGACAGCGATACTGGTCGTTACGGGCCTTCTTGGTGGTTGCCTTCTAACGCCGCCGGCCGAAGACCCGGTTTTGCTCAAGCTCGAGGAGCTGGAGCAGCGGCTCGCCAATATCGAGCGCGTCGTCAATAACCAGAGCCTCGTCAACCTGACGCAACAGGTCAATTCGATCGAGCGGCAGGGTGACGAGATTCGCGGCCAGATTGAAGAGCTCAGTTATGACGCGGCGACAACCTCGGCTCGCCAACGACAGCTGTACGTCGACCTCGATGCCCGCATCCAGGAGCTCGAAACTGCTGTCAGCGCGCGCAACAACGTAAATGTTCTGGATGGCGGCACGCTGACGCCCGGTGAGCTGCCCGTACCGGGCGGCTCCGACCGTGACAATTACCAGGCAGCCTTCGAACTGTTAAAAAGTGAACGCTATGACGCTGCGGCGATGGCGTTCGAACAGTTCCTCGTGGCGTATCCGGACAGCGAGCTGGCGGACAACGCACAGTACTGGCTCGCCGAGTCGCACTACGTCACGCAGCAATTTGACAAGGCACTGAGCCAGTTCGAGGTTGTCATCCAGTCATTTCCGGAGTCTCGCAAGGTGCCGGACGCGCTGCTCAAGATCGGCTACTGCAACTACGAGCTGAAGCGCTGGGACGCGGCGCGAGGCTCGCTGGGACGAGTCCAGGCGGACTACCCGGAAACAACGGCCGCGATGCTGGCCGGTCAGCGGCTGGAGCGCATGCAGGAAGAGGGCGTTTAGCCGACGGGATCGTCGGCACATGGCGCTTGTCATTTGCCGATTTTGGGGTATCATGCCGCCGGCATTTCAGTGGCTCCCCGCCACGGCCCGGATGGGGCGTTAGCTCAGAGGTAGAGCATTCGGCTTTTAACCGACTGGTCGTAGGTTCGATCCCTACACGCCCCACCATTTCTTCCGGTGCCCTCGATTGAGTGGGTTCGATCCCTACACGCCCCACCATTTTTTCCTTGCCACATCGCCAAGTCGCCGAAGAAAGCGGTTTCAAATAAAACAGGCGACGAAGCCCTTCAGTCCCGTTATCATCCACCGTTTTGCGTCTGGGCCCCGGGAAAGTGGCTGAAAATTGCTGGAAAATTCATAAGTTTGGCGGCACTAGTCTTGCCGATGCTGACTGTTTCAAACGCGTAGCCAGGATCATTTTTGATCACGATGACGTCCGTCTGGGCGTGGTGGTCTCCGCGATGGGGGGCATGACAGATGCGCTGATCAATCTGGCGATTGCGGCCGAGCAGGACAACGACGCCTGGCAAGCAGCGCTCAACGAGATCGGTGAACGCTACGCGACAACTGCACGCGCCCTGCTG
>JBCAZN010000073.1:0-8809 GCA_038533035.1 Pseudomonadota bacterium | reverse complement strand
CGTGAAAATCGACATTGGGTTCGAGTGTGGCGAGTTCATCAGCCGCGACCATGCGTGCCCGCTCACCCCACTCCGCTTGCTCGGCGATCTGCTGTGCCAACTTTTGCTGTCGCGCTTCATTGTCGAACCACTCCAGCGAACCACCCCAGCGCACAGGCAGGTCCAGCTCCTGCTGCAGCAGAGCCCAGTCAGTTACGCTGTCCTGATTCAGCGAATGGTAGGCACGCGGGGTTTTCGCCCAGGTCGCGTTCATCCACGCAAATGTCCCCCCGGTCGCATGCGACGCGGGTCCCTGCTTGTCGATCACCGTGACCATCGCTCCGGCTTTCGCGAGCTGATAAGCGATTGAGGCACCGATGATGCCGGCACCCGCAACAACCACACGCCGTGGTTTCGTGCCTGGCCTGGGTTGCCCGCATCCGGCTGCCGCGGCTACGGCGACCAGCTGTAAAAATAGCCGCCTGTTCATGGGTTCGGCGAATCCTGCTGCGAATATCGCCGCCACTATGCCAGAATTGACTGACAGGGGGTCGGTGCATGACAGACGAGGCCACAGAAAGCGCGCCAATTACCGGTCCGTTCACGGAGCTGGTGCAAGAGTCTGCTCGCATTATCTGGAACGTAACCGCTGAGAATATGCCCAATGACCTGCATTGGCGCACGCTGCTTCTCACGGCCGCACTTGCCATAGCGATTTATTATCTCCGCGGTGGCCACGGCGCTCGTGACGCAGGTGGCCGCGAACGCAAGACCAGCCTCCTCAACTATCTGCTACCGAAGGACATCTACACGCACGTCTCTGCGCGCGTCGATATCGCGTTGTACGCATTCGAACGTGTGCTGCGCCCGCTCTGGGCCGTCACGTTGCTGGCAACCGTCGCACCGTTCACCGAGCAATGGATCATCGCAAACCTGACTTCGGTGTTTGGTGCATCGCCGGGCTTCGAGATTAACTACGCCTGGATGCTCCTTTACAGCCTGAGCATCCTGTTGTGCTACGACTTTATCTTTTATGGCATCCACTACTCGATGCATAAAGTCCCTGCGCTCTGGGCTATTCACAAAGTGCATCACTCGGCCGAGGTGCTGACCCCGCTCACGCGGTATCGCGAACACTTTATCTCAGGGCCCATCTGGGCCACGGGCGGTGCGCTGGGCTACGGCATTCCAGCGGGCTTGTTTGCGTGGTTATTTAACGGCGGCATTACGCAGGCCACGCTGTTCAATATTGGTTTTTTCGCACTGCTGTTCGGATTCAACGGCTCGTTTCGCCACTACCACGTGTCATTCCGCTACCCGCGCTGGCTCGAAAAGTGGATTCAGAGCCCCGGGCTGCACCACACGCATCACAGCTACCTGAAACAGCACTGGGACACCAACCTTGCGGCGGTGACGAGTATTTACGACCGCATGTTTGGCACGCTCTATATACCCGAGCCCGACGAATTCGCACCGTGGGGTATCGGCCCCGAAACGCAATCCGAGTACCGCTCGTTCTGGCAGAACACGACCGGGCCGTTTCGCGACTGGTACAAAATGATTCGTGCGGGCAAGACGCGACTGGCCGAATCCGTCACCGAGCCGACGGCCGCAACGGATCGTGTTACAGACTAGTCGCCCGCGAGTTCCTTGATGATTGTGCTCCAATGGTCGAGCGCATCGTAAAACGCGTCGACCGGCACGCGTTCATTGAGTCCGTGCGCAAATGCGTCTTCTTCCTTCATGAAGACGCCGCCAACGCCGAAGGTCGGGACTCCGGCGCGACGAAAGTGCAGGCCATCGGTGGTGCCTGCCATCATCGACGGCACAATTCTCATTCCAGGGTAACGCGCGTGAACCGCTTCGCTGATGGCGGCGCGCACGTCCTCGGTTAGCATTGATGGATCGCTCGACTCGACCGGGTACGTCTCAACGAATTCGATTTCGTCGTTGTTGACGAGCTCTTTGAGCTTGGTGAGAACCTCGTCACCACTAACGCCCGGGAAGATGCGGCAATTGACTGTCGCAGTCGCCGACTGCGGCAACGCATTCTCGGCATGGCCTGCGCGTAACATTGTCACAACACAGGTGGTACGCGTCTGGCCGACAAGTCCCGGCTCCCGGAACAGTCTGTCTGCGGCTTCTTCGTCCTCTGGATTGTTCGCAAACCGTCGCAGCGCGTCTCCGACCTCATCGCTACGAATCTGGCCCTCGACCGCGAGGCTTTCGAGTGTCATGTCGTTCCAGCGAACCGGGAATCGATACGCCTGGATTGCCTTGATCGCATCGGCAAGATCGTAGATAGCATTGTCGAGCCGGGGCGTCGAACTGTGACCGCCTGGATTGCGCGCGGTAATTTCCCAGGTTGCGTAGGTTTTCTCCGACGTATTCGCAAAGTACAGCAGCGGCTCGCCGCTCGGCGCGATGAGTCCACCGCCACCGTCGGAATTCAGCGCGAATGCGGAATCCTGCAGGTCCGGTCGCGCTGCCAGCGCGCGCGTCGTGTCCATCACGCTTTCCTCATCGCCCGAGAAAACAATGACCAGGTCGCGGTTCGGTACGAACCCTTCCTTCTTCAGGCGGATAAACGTCGACGTCAGGTGTGCAACGCCAAACTTGTTGTCGATTGTGCCGCGAGCGTAGAAAAATTCGTCGTCGCGTGTCAGTTCAAACGGCGGTCGCTCCCAGTCATCCGCGTAGGCCTCAACGACATCCATGTGCGCGAGAAAAAGAATCTGTTTCTGACCCGACGTGCCATTACCGCGATACCGGGCGATCAGGGTCGCGGCGCCCGCGACCGGCCACACCTCGATGTCTTCTTCCGGGAACCCGGCATCGGTCAATTCGCCAGCGAGGTACTCGGCCATGGGAAGCACGTTGCCGAGACCCTTCGCGGTCTCCATCTCGATGATGGTTTCGTAAATGTCGAACGTCTTTTGTGCATGTTCGGAGTTGCGGTCGGCAGCGTACGCGGTTGCGCCTAGCGTAAGTGCGGCGGCGCAGGTAATTGTTTGTCTGAGCATTCGGGTTGCATCCTGTTAGTCGCTACCAATTCGGCCCGTGTCAGCACGGATTGACTGGTAACATGCCAGCATAGTGTCGTACTGGACGATCAGGTGAGAATAATGCGATTTCCGTTGAAAGCAATTGTATTGGCCGTTTTTCTTGCAGCGGGCTGTTCTAATGAGCCCCCGCAACATGCCGACATCATCTTTACCAACGGCGCTGTGTATACGATGAACGCCGCGCGCACCTGGGCCACGACGGTTGCCGTACAGGACGACAAGATAATTTATGTCGGCTACGGCGACGGCATCGATGAACTGCGCGGCCCGAATACACGGATGGTCGATCTTGGCGGCAAAATGCTAATGCCGTCGTTCCAGGACATTCATATCCACCCGATCAGTTCGGGCAAGGAAATGCTGACGGTCAACCTGACTGAGTTCAGTTCAATCGAAGAGTATGTAGCCGCCGTTAAGCGGTACTCCGACGCCAATCCTGACGAAGCCTGGATCTTGGGCGGCGGCTGGACCATGGATGTATTCGGGCCCGGTGCTCGTGCCAGTAAAAAGCTGTTGGACGCGGTGGTTCCGGATCGGCCGGTGTACCTGACCGCCGCAGACGGCCATAGCGGGTGGGCGAACAGCAAAGCGTTTGAGCTGGCCGGCATCGATGCCGACACGCAGGACCCGCCAACCGGGTTTCTCGACCGTGATCCCGAAACCGGTGAAGTCATCGGCAGCCTGCAGGAAGGTGCGATGAACCTGATCACGGCACACATTCCGCCGACGTCAGCGGAGTTCGAGCAACAGGCACTTGGTGTCGCAGTCGATCTGCTGAACAGCTACGGCATCACGGCGATCACCGACGCCGCCGTCGGCGAAGCCGCTCTCGAAACCTACCGTGCGCTGGACGAGCGCGGCGACCTGACGATGCGGGTGGTTACCTCATTGTGGTGGGAGCCGACAGGCGGGCTGGAACAGATCGAAACCTTCAAAGCATTGCGCGGGAAATTTACAAACGGAAACGTCAATGCCGGCACCGTGAAGATCATGCAGGACGGTGTGCTCGAAAATTACACGGCAGCGATGTCGGAACCCTACTTTGTCGACGGTTTTCCGACCGGTATCCCGATGGTCGATCCGGAGTTTCTTAAAACCGCGGTAACGGCACTCGATGCCGAGGGTTTCCAGGTTCACTTTCATGCAATCGGCGACGCCGGCATCACGCAGTGTCTCGACGCCGTTGAAGCGGCTATCGAAGCAAACGGTCAATCGCATCTGCGCCACCATATTTCCCACCTGCAACTCATCCATCCGACGGACGTGCCGCGATTCCGGGAGCTTGAAGTGGTCGCAAACTTCCAGCCACTCTGGGCCTACGCCGATACTTATATAACGGAGCTCAACATCCCGTTCATCGGCGAGGAGCGTGCAGAGTGGATGTACACAATGCGCTCGGTCGTCAACGCGGGCGGGAAAATCGCGTTTGGCAGCGACTGGTCGGTATCGACGGCAAATCCGTTTCCGCAGATCGAAACCGCGATCACGCGTACTGACGCCGAAGGTGACGACGAGCCGTTCATGCCTCATGAGACTGTTGATCTCGCAACCGCGCTGGCCGCTTTTACGATCAACTCAGCGTACGTCAATGGGATCGATGATGTATCGGGCTCAATCGAGGTCGGCAAACTGGCCGATCTGATTGTGCTCGATCGCAATCTCTTCGAAATCCCGGCAAAGGAAATTTCGGAAGCGAAGGTGCTGCTGACATTGTTCGGCGGGCAAGCCGTGCATGGCGAACTTTAGCGGCTGCTGACCTGTTCGATGACCTGCACCGATTGACCCGGCATCAGGCGCTCGGCGCCCCGCACGATAACCCGGTCACCGTCAGATACGCCACTGGCGAGGCCGACCCACAAACCGACCATGACCCGTACGTCGGCCACAACCTGTTCGGCCGTATTGTCGTCTTTCACTTTGTAGACGAAACGCTGCCCACCGCGCTCGACCAGCGCATCGCGCGGCACCGCGACCGCGGTAACCGGCACATCGCTTGGCAAACTGACCTGCACGGGTGTGCCAACCAGCCAGTCGCTGTTACCCGCATCGAGTCGCACTTCGACCTGGCGAGAGACGATGTCGCCCACGGGCACGACCGCACGGACTTTGTGCTCGCGTTGCACACCATTGCTTCTGACGTAGACCATCGCACCGGGCTTGATGTACTTCGTCAGTGCGATCGGTGCGGGTAACGCAATTTCCATCTGGTGCGTATCGACGAGTCGCAGCACGTCGGTACCGACGTTGATGTACTCGCCAACCGACGCGATGCGTGCCGTGACATGTCCCGCGAATGCCGCGCGTATTTGTGTACGTGCGAGATCGCCTTCTGCCCGCACGAGCGTGGCCCGAGCGTCCGCAAGCTGATGCGACGCCTGGTCGCGCAGCGCTTTGGCTTCATCAAGCAGTGTCTTCGAGGCATTGTTGAGGGTTGCCAGTTCTTCAGTACGCTTGAGCTGCCGCTCGCGATAATCGAACTCACTTTCAAGCCGTGCCACATTGGCTTTCGCACGCGCGAAGTCGACCTCCATTAAACGGGGATCGATGCGTGCAATGACCTGCCCTTTGTCGACGGCGTCACCGACATCGGCGATCCAAGTCAGCACGCCTTCGACTTCTGATGCAATCCGCGAGTCGTTCAAACTGATTACGGTTCCGGACACTTCGACGACAGCCGACAGCTCGCGCAGCTCCGCCGTCGCGGTCTCGACACGAGCAGGCGGCATGCCGGCCTGCGCAAGCACCGTATTGCAGGCGAACATGGCGAGCGCCGCCGGGACAAACCGGGCAAGCCAAATGTTGCGTTGCAGGTTGGGCAAGCGGGCCATTCGAACGTCCTTCACTACTGCTCGGCAGCGACCGGGGCCGCTCTGAGCTGAGAACTTTCGCGCGATTTGCTCGTTAATTGCAACAGGCTTGGCAGCAGGAACAGCGTAAACAGCGTCGAGACAGCCATGCCGCCGACAATCGCCGCCGCCATTCCGCGATAAATTGCGCTGCCGGCGCCCGGCACGACGAGTAGGGGCAACATGCCAAACAGGCTGGTCAGCGTACTCATAAAGATTGGCCGCAGCCGATAACGCAGCGCCTGGTGCACCGCGTCGCTGCGATTCAGTCCCTCGCTTTCGGCGCGTCGGGTCTGCGCAACGAGCAGAATTGCGTTATTCACCACCAGGCCGAGCAGAATGATAAAGCCGATCATGCCAAGCAGGTCCAGCGGCTGGAATTTCACCTGGTTGACGATCGTAATCGCAAACACGCCACCAACGGCTGCGAGCGGAATCGAAATCACGACGATCACCGCATCTTTAAGCGACCGGAACAAGCCCGCCATGATTGCGACCAACAGCGCGATGGCGGCCAGGAAATTTGCGCTCAGCGTCCCGATAGCGCGTTCGAGGTCCTCTGCGCTACCGGCATACATAAAAGTGCCGTCCTCGGGCATCAGCTCACGAATCTGCGGCTCGATGTTGGTTTGCAGTTCGTTGAGCAACGCTTCGAGTGACATGCCTTCGGGCGGATTGACAATGACGCTGTAGATTCTCGCCCGATTGATACGTGCGATCTGTTGTGGCGACGGCACGATCTCGATCGACGCAAGATCACCCAACGGTACCGTGCCGCCCATCGGTGTACTCACGGGCAGCGCGGCCATTTCTTCCGGCGTCTCGAATTCCGTTGTCTTGAGATAGATATCGATGCGCTCACGACCCGTGAAGTATTCGCCGAGCCAGACGCCATTACCCAGCTCCATGATGACGCGCGTTAGGTCGCCGCGCGTCCAGCCAACCTCCGCCAGGCGCACGTCGTTCGGCGAGAAACGCAACTCATTGGCCTCGGCGAACGGGTCCGGGTTCGGTTGCGCCGACGACCCTGGAATGACCGACGGAATAAGCTGCATGGCGCGCGCGACCGCAGGCTTTAGTGCATCGATGTCCGCTGATCCGAGCCGCATCTCGACGGCATTCGCGCTCTCGAAACCACCGAACAGGCTGCGCCGCATGGTGAAGCCGAACGTGTCAGGTACGTTCGCGATGATGTCGCTCTGCACAAACGCCTGGAATTCGTCGAGGTCCGCGCCCTCTTCGGGATTAATGGCCAGCCAGCCGCCGCTAGCGCCGGGGAACGACCAGAGATAGTAATCCCGGATGGCCGGTTCCTTGCGCCCTTCAAGATGCGGCTCCAACCGCTGCATCAGGAGCTGTGCTATTTCGCGATCCGATGTTTCAACGTTGGTACCCGGCGGGAAAAACATGAACGTATCGACGGTGTCGCGTTTAACGGGCGGCAGATAGTTACTTTCCGGCCACAGTGCAATTGTGCACAGGATGGAACCGGCCATGAGCCCGCCGATCCATGCGTAGCGCCGCGTCGGCGTGCCCGTCAGCGAAACAATGCGGTCCGCAAGCCGATCCCACACAGATACATCGATCTGTTTTTCGGTCGGCAGATTTTTCATCCAGTAACGTGCCGCCGTCGGTAATATGGTGACCGCGACTAGCAGCGACATCGTGACGCCGATCGCGATCGTTAGCGCGAGGTCCGCAAACATCTGCCCCTCGACATCCTGCAGGAACATGATCGGTATAAAGATCGCGACCGTCGTCGCCGTCGACGCGAGCAATGCGCCCCACACCTGGGTTGCCCCCTTGTCACTGGCCTCCTCCGACGTCTCACCTTTCTCGCGCAGGCGCACAATGTTTTCGAGGACAACGATCGCCGCGTCAAGGACCATGCCGGTCGCAAACGCGAGTCCCGCCAGCGAGATCACGTTGAGCGATCGGCCCGTCGCCGCCAGCACGACAAACGTGGATAACAAGGACACAGGTATCGCGAGCGCGATAATCATCGTCGCTCGCCATTGGCGCAGGAACCACCACAGCACGCCGATCGCGAGCATTACGCCGAGAATCAGGTTGCCGGTCAGCAGGTTGATCGAACGCTTTATATAAACGCCGGGGTCGAAACTGTAAGCCGCCCTGATATTTCGATCCTTGAAGTCCGTCTCGTTGAGTTCGTCCATGCGTGCTTTGACGCCCTCGATCGCTTCAAGAACGTTGGCATCCGTCGTCTTGGAAATCGAGAACCGCGCAGCAGGCCGGCCGCTGTGATAGATGAAGCCTTCGCGCTTGGGTGGGCCGTAGCGAATTTCGGCTATGTCGCCGAGCTTGATCGGTAAACCGGCCCGCCATTCGAGTATCAGGCCCTCGAGTTCATCGACGTCGTAACGCCCCTCCACCCGCAACGTGTATTTGCGGCGGCCCACGTCAACGGACCCCGACGAGATATTGGCTGAGCGGCCGATGCGGTCAGCCGCACGCGCGATATCGATGCCGAGCTCGGCTGCACGATAGGGGTCGACGATGATCTGCAGCTGGTCGTTGGCATTGCCGCTCGTATCCCACACCGCAACTGAAGAGACGCCATAAAGTGACGCGATCTCCGGACGAATAACCTCTCGCAGGTATTGCTTGTTCCGGACCAGGTCTTCTTCAGTACCGTCGAGCTGCTGAACGTAATACTCGATAAGCTGGTCGTTGGCATCGCCCCACTCACCCAGGCTGACACTCGGCTTGTCCGCGTTTGCGGGAAGCGGGCGCAGCTGATTGAGGCGGCTGATGACCTCGATCAGGGAGCGCGTCATATCCGTTTCGAGTGCAAATTCGAGCTGTATCCAGCCGAAATTCGACATACTGAACGACGTCATCTCCGCCATACCCGGTGTGCCCTGCAACACCTCCTCGATCGGCACCGTGATTTCCGCC
>JBCAZN010000072.1:0-8824 GCA_038533035.1 Pseudomonadota bacterium | reverse complement strand
GTAGTAGCTCGTTACCATCAGGTTGTGTGTCGCGCTGTCGGCGGGTGAAAAGCCGACTGGTATCGTGCCATCTTCGAAGAGCTCGCCCTGAATTCTTGTCGACTGAATCTGCAGTCGACCATTTTCAAGCGCAACCGGAGCCACACTGGCACGGCGAATGGTAATAACGTCAGACTGGGCCTGCGCGCCACCGGTCGCGGCACACGCCAGCGTATAGCTGTTGTTGTCGCCGTCAATCGGAAGCGCAAGATTCAATGCCCAGCCGACGCCGCACTCGCCGGCGGCTGCCAGCCCCGTAGCCAATCCTTTCGGATTGACCGCGCCGTTGATGGAACGGCCTTCGACGGCCAGTCCACGACTATTGCGGCCCCAGTTACTGGCCATGCGCAGGTCCGCCTCAATCGTGTCCATCGCAAACTGCGTGATTTCCTGGACACGCGCGATCGACTCGTTGACGGCGTAGGCCTGACGACTCTGGTTGTAAATCTGCACGGCACCGATGATCAGGAACGATCCGATTGCCAGTGCGACCATGAGTTCGACGAGTGTGATACCCGACTGCCTTTTTACGTTGCTAAAGCTCATATCGGGTTCACCGGAATTGTGAAGGTGTAAGAGGGTGTCGTACCTCCAAGCGGGTTGGGCTCGTCCCACGCTACCGTGATCTGGTACAGGGGCGGTACGCCGGCAGCAGCAGCCGTGAATGCAACAGCCACCGTGCCATTTGGTAGTGAATCATCGGCCTGGGTCTGCCAGACAAAAATGTCGTTGGCGGCCATCTCAGCGGGATTGCAGTCGGTCGACATGGCGACACAGTTGTTGTTTGTGCCAGTCGCGGAGGCGGCGTGGTTGTATGCGGCGCCCGCTGTCGGGTTGGCGCGAATCCGGTCAGCGACGTCACCCGCCAGCGTCACCGCGTGATGTCGAAACATCGAGGTACGACCGGCCTGCATGCTTTGCACGTAAAGCCCGGCAATGCCGAGCATGCCGACCGACATGATGACGAGTGCGATGAGCACTTCGACGAGCGAGAAACCGCGCTGCTTTTTATTGTTGATGCAATTCATCATGACTTAGCACCCACCATGGAAAGTGACTTGCGCCACGTCGCGCAGAACCGTAGGACGACCGAGCGGCGTAACAACAAGAACGCGTGCGGCCGAACGGCCACCGGGTCCCGTAATGTTGCCGCGGCCGTCGCACATAACGAGCGTACCGACCGGTGCGTTACCAGTGACGTTGCCGCGACCCTGGCCGCTGGCTGCATATGAGAAATAGTCGTCATTGCCGCCACTGTTAATGGCAATGTCGGTGTTAGCAGCGGGGAAGCGCCGCAGAATGGCTTCGCCGCCATCAACGGCGATGTCGCCATCAGTGTCGGCAAACACAATCCAGCCGTCCTCGAATTCACCACCGCAGGACGGGTTCGCCGTCATTGAATTGGTGCTGGAGCAGATGGTGACGATTGCGCGCGACCGGGACGCCTCGCTGCGAGCGAGGTGGAAGCTCGAATGCAGGTCGTTGGCGAGCGCCGTCATCGTGCTGTTCTGGCGAAAGGCCGTCATGTTCGGGACACCCAGTGCAAGGATGACACCGATGACCAGCACGGTCGTCAGGAGCTCGTAGAGCGTAAAACCGCTTTGTGTTGTTTTCTTCATGGGCACTACTATAAAGGGCCCGGAGCCGCGGGTTCCGGCGGCCCGACAAGCGGCCCGGCGCGGCCGACAAACGGTGCGTTTTTCGCAACTCGATTTGACTTAATCCGCACATGAATACAGTTCACCCCGGGTAGTGTGATCCGCGACACGCGGGCGGCCCGTGTAGCTCACGACCAGCGCCTTCGGTGTGACACGCAGGCCTCGGTCGCACACCACGAAGGTACCGTTGGTGGCGCGCAGAAAGGTCGCGCGCAGGGTAAATGCACGTCGATTGACAGAAAGTTCAATATTTTCAGATACTTGGTGGCGTTTTACGATGATCTCGCCGGCGTCGACCCTGGGCGGCGAATCGCGGTCGGCATTGACGAACATCAGCCAGCCATGGGACCAGTCAGCCCGAGACCCGCATTGCGCGAAATCGACGGTCGGGCAAATAGACACGACGCGCCGCTTCAGGATTGATTCCTTGCGCGCCAAATGGATGGCGCCAAACAAGGCATTGATTTCCACGCGTTGTCGGTTTCGAGCCGTCAATGCATCGAACATCGGAACTGCTATGCTGATCAATATGACGATCAACGTGAGTGAGATCAGTATCTCGTAAAGTGTGAAACCCTGAATTTTCCGTCGCATGATTCTCTCCGCTGGTGGAGCCATTTTGGGAGAGGGATTGATGGCTTTACCCGTGACAAATCTGGGCCGTATAGGCCAATTCCGTGTCGCAAATATCAATTCTTACGATCGGACAAAATTTTGTAGTGAACGCAATATTCGTCGTGTTAGGATGCGGCTCGTTCCGGGGTTGTCACAACGACGTAACGATCAGGCTTAGCAACGGAGTAGGGAATGCAGCGCTCTGAAATTCTTGAAAAATTTCATGTTCACTCAATTTTGCCAACGCCCCAGCGGCTCGAGATTGCAGGAATCCTGCTGGAACGCCCGCAGCACCTGTCGGCGGACCAGATTATTGACCGGCTGCGAGTTGCCGGTAGCACGGTCTCGAAGGCAACGGTGTACAACACGCTAAACCTGTTTAGCGAGCGTGGGCTCGTCAAGGAGCTGACGGTCGATCCCGAACGCACCTACTACGATTCATCAACGCACCCGCATCACCATTTCTACAACCTCGACACCGGCGCACTGACCGACATCGATGCCGCCGACATCGAAGTACTCAACCTTCCGGATCTGCCCGAGGGAACCCGGGCTGAACGCGTTGAGATCGTGGTTTCGATCCGGAACCGCTGAATTTTTGCGGTAAAACCCTTTTCCGCAAGCGAGTCCGCCGCTATACTGCGCGCCGCTTACGTGTGCCGGATTAGCTCAGTTGGTAGAGCACATCATTCGTAATGATGGGGTCAGGTGTTCGAATCACCTATCCGGCACCATTTTTCCCCTTACGCGTCAGTCGACGTGACGCAGAATGACGTCGAAGTTCTGCCGTTCGGAGAAGCGGTTATTCAGTAAGATCACCGCTGTCAACTCTGTCCAGCGAGCGGTTTCAATGCCGCCGATATCGATCGTCGGCAAACCCATTGCACTGACCAGTGCCGCGACCTTTTGCTTGGCGTTGTCGTTGTTGCCGGATAGTGGCACCGATGGCGGCTGCTTGACTTCATCCGCTGCCAGCATCATTTGCCAGGCAACCGTGTTGAGCGCCTTCACGACATGCGCACCCGGCAACGCCGCCTGCACCCGCTCACCGTTTGACGTATCGACGCCGTGAGTGAAGTGCATCGCTTCGTCCATGACCAGCGGATTGGTCACGTCGATGACGAGCTTGCCGGACAGGTTGCCGAGATCGCTGGCAACCTCGACCGCGACCATACCCGGCACCGCCAGGACAACGATATCGGCGGCTTGCGCCGCATTCTTCGGCGTATCCGTATACGCCGTGTCGTGTGTTGCGTTGGCAAGGTCGAGCGCCTTGAGGCCCATCGGACTGCGCGAACCGTAGACGATCGTGTGACCCTGACTGGCAAATTCCGCCCCGATGGCGCCACCGACGTCGCCGGTGCCGATAATGGCGATCGTGTCACCGGCGGCCGGCACCGCCAGGACTACAAGCAGGACTCCGAACAGCTGACGAATACGCATCGCTCTACTCCTGTTTAACTCGCTCGATCCAGGCCGTGACGGCCTTGTCGAGCATCGGCAACGTGATGCTGCCGTTCTCAATGACACGGTCATGAAATTCACTAAGGTCGAACTTTTCACCGAGCTCGGCTTCGGCAAGACTGCGTAATCGTCGAATCTCGAGATTACCCAACATGTAGGAATTCGCCTGACCAGGCCACGAAATGTAGCGGTTAATTTCGTTTTCCACATCCACGGGGGCCCAGCCGCTGGTCTCGTTCATATAGTCGACGGCCTGCTGGCGCGTCCAGCCCTTGGTGTGGATACCCGAGTCGATCACCAGGCGCGCGGCGCGGCCGGCCTGCGATGAATAGAGTCCGAGCAAATCAATATGATCGCCGTAAAGGCCGAGTTCATCGGCAACGCGCTCGGCATACAGCGCCCAACCTTCGCCGTAACCCGAATTCCACATGTAACGTGCGAGCGGGTGCACCTTGTCGCCCAGCTCGAGTGCAATCGCGCCCTGGTGGTGGTGGCCCGGATAGGTCTCGTGGTACAGGGTCGCTTGCTGCACCATGCGCGAGCGCGATTCCGGCTCTCTAACCGCAATGTAGAAAATGCCGGGACGTGTGCCGTCTTCGGACGACGAATGGTATTCACCGCTGCCGCTTGCGGCGAAGTCGGGATACGGTTTTATCACAACATCCGCCTTTGGCAGGATGCCGAACACGCGCCCCATAGCTTCCTTGGCAGCCTCGAGACCGTCGCGCGAGTACTGCACGACCGCGTCTTCACTCTTAAACGTAAACTCGGGTTCGGAATTCAGGCGCGCAAACATCGAGGCGATCGATTCGCCCGGAAAGTGCTTCTCGAGGATGACCATTATTTCTTCCTGCAGCAACGCCATTTGCTGCAGCCCGAGTTGGTGGATCTCGTCAGCAGTGGGTGACACCGTCGCAAACGAACGCACCAGGTGCGGATAGCACTCGGCGCCGTTCGGGTTGTGGCTCAGCGCGATCTCTTCGCGAGCAGCCGCAAGGTAGTCGGTTTCGATGAAATCGGCGAACCGGTTTACGGCGGGTACGATTTCTTCGTCGAACACGGATTGCACGGCACCTTCGAAGACTTCGTCTTCGGCGCGTGCGCCCATATTCAAAAACGGATTGTCGTCATCGAGTAGCGCACGCGCTTCGCCAGGCACCGCTTCGACCGTCAGTCGCGGCGAGCTGTAGCCCAACTTGAGACCGCGCTTCAGGTTTTCGATTTCGGTGTCAATAAATGTGTCAACGGCCGCGAGCCGCGTGAGCGCCTGGGCTTTAAGTTCGTCATCATCAAGCGGCTGAACATCGAAAACGAAAGGCATGCCCGTGTACCAGGCCGTCGTTGTACTCGTTTCCCAAAGTTCTGTGCGGCAAATCCGCGTCGCTACGGAGGCCTCGAGCGTCTCGACTAGGATTCCGTACGTTACCCAGTCGCGACTGCCAACGTCGGCCGGTTCGCCAATAGCGTGCAGTTCCGCGAGCCACGCGTCTTCTCTTTTCTGCCACGCGGCAAGCGCTGCCAGCGAATTGTCTAACAACTTGTCGTGTTCAGTGCCGGGGATGGAAAGATATGTGCCGAACGATGGGAAGCGCTCGAGCATAGCGGCAAGGTATTCATCGGCGACAACCTCGATACTGCGTTGTGCCGGTGCGTTGGTTGATTCCGATCCGCAACCAACAACTAGTAGCAGACAAGATAGTGCGGCGAACGCTAAAGGGCGTGACATTGATTTTTCCCCAGGATTTGCAATTCTTGTTGGGTGGCCGATTCTGCCACAAATTCGGCGCACTCAGGTCAGGCGGTCGCGCAGTTGCTTGCGAAATCGCCGACTAACGGGGACGGTAGCGTCTGAATCAAGCTTCGCCTCGCCGTCGCCTGAGTCAAATGCGACGATCTCTGAAATCCGCTCCAAATTGACGATTGCACTGCGGTGTACGCGCTGGAATCCCATCGGTACGAGGCGTTGGTCGATGCGGGTCATCGTTTCTCTCAAAGGGTATACGCGTTCACCGACGTGGAGATTCACGTAATTGCCACAGGATTCAATCCAATCGATTTCGTCGACTCGGACCAGGAATTCCCGGCCGAGTTTCTTGACGAGAAAGCGATCAGATACGGCGGCGCTGACCTGCGATCCTTCCGACACGAAACCTGCCTCACCCTGCAGTCGACGCAAAACGAACCGGTACAGATACACAAGCGCGAGAATCAGTAAATAAGTCCGAAAGTCTTTCAGGTATTCATAACCGAATTCGCCAAGCCAATTATTCCATCGGTAAGGCGTCGCCGGGCTCTTGATACCAAATACCAACACTCGGCTCCAGTACATCAGCGTCACATGGCAGAGCGAAAACAAGACGCTGAATGCCAGGTGCATGAAACCGTTTCGCAAGACGTTCCCGGCGCGAATCGGGAATCGCCTGTCGAACAGGAGAAGCAGCGGGATTGAGAGCAGCATTGCAAGATGGCTGGTTCCCTCAAGGATCACAGGGCTCAGGATCTCAGGATCCGCCCCGTAACGACTGCCTTCTATGATTTCGACCCCGAGGTTCGCAAGAAAGCTTATGACCGTGATCAAAACGGCCAGCCCAATCTCGTAGTAGCGCCGATAGCGCAAATAGTTCTGCAGGGTCATTCGCGCAATCTTACCGTCAGACAGCGGCGGGCGCGCTGATTTCATCCCTGTGAGCCGCCGCTTGTCACTGCAGGGCTGCGATACGGCACTCTCGGGGCGCTATGTGAGCCGATCCTGTCCACACTGGAGTCAATCCAATATCCGGAGATCGTATGAGACGCCACGATATAGACGCACTGCGCATTTTCGCTTTCGGCCTGCTGATTCTTTACCACGTTGGCATGTTTTACGTGGCTGACTGGGGTTGGCATGTGAAGTCCGCCTACCAGGCCGAATGGCTGCAGTTGCCGATGACCCTGGTGAACCAGTGGCGCATGTCGTTGCTGTTTATTGTCTCCGGTCTTGCAGTCGGATTCGTGTGGCATCGCTACCGGCCGGCAGAATTCGCTGCGCGTCGGGCTCGGTCGCTGCTAGTGCCGCTTGTGTTCGGCATGGCTTTCATTGTTGCACCGCAGTGCTACTACGAAGCGCTCAGTAAAGGGATCATCGAACCGGGCTTTTTGGAGTTCATGGGACGCTACCTGACGTTTCAGGATTTTCCGGGCGAAGCATGGGGTGGCGAAGAGCAAATCGTCTGGACCTGGAACCACTTATGGTATCTGCCTTACCTGTTTTTCTACACGATGATGCTGATTCCACTTGCGATATTGATCGATGGCCCGGGCCGGCGTTTTCGAGAATGGTTTCGTTCTTTGCGCGGAGTCTGGATTGTCCTGGTGCCGATAGTACCGCTCGTGTTGTACGGCAATTTCGTATTTCCAAGCTTTCCCTACATCAGTCATGCATTACTCGACGACTGGTACGCACACGCCATGTACGGCACGTTTTTCTTTATTGGTTACCTTATCGGCACGGACGACGGCTTCTGGAAAGAACTGGCGCGCCTCCGGAAAGTGACGCTAATGGCCGCCGTGCTCTTTTTTGTGCTGTTTGAGCTGCGCAATGCATTCCTGCCGGATGATCCCGGTATTCTGCTTGAGCAGCTGAGCATGCTGGTCACGTACCTGAATCGCTGGCTTTGGCTGGTTGCGGTCCTTGGTTGGGGGCATCACCTGTTAAGTCGACCGCAGCGTTGGTTGCCGTATGCGACCGAAGCAATATTCCCCTGGTATATCCTGCATCAGACGATCACGGTGGTCGCAGGCTACAATCTGTCGCAGCTGTCGCTGGGGCCTGTCGTTGAACCGACTCTGGTGTTGCTGGCAACAGTTCTTGGCTGCGGCTTGCTGCACGAGTTCGTCATTCGCCGAGTACGCTTCTTGCGGCCATTGTTCGGACTCAGGTGAAGGGCAAATCACGGGTTTATCGTGTAGGCTTTCATCGAGTCCAGACCATGGGCAGGGGAAACGCATGCTGGCTGTCGATAAACTCACCAAGCAATACGGCGACTTCACGGCCGTTGACGACGTCAACTTTAGTGCCGGAGAGGGGACTGTTTTCGGTCTGTTGGGTCCGAACGGTGCCGGCAAGTCAACCACCATTAACTGCATTTCAGGTCTGCTCGCGCCAACCTCGGGCCACATCAGCGTGGCCGGTTTCGACATTGTCAAAGAGGGCAAGAAGGCGAAGGCGTCACTTGGCGTGGTGCCGCAGGAACTCGCACTTTACGAGGACCTTCCAGCGATCGAAAACCTGCGCTACTGGGGTAAAGCCTATGGTCTGCGGGGTCCGGCACTCGACGAACGCGTGCGCGAGGTGCTTGATCACATTGGCCTCGCCGATCGCGCGAAGGATCTGCCGAAGACATTCTCGGGCGGCATGAAGCGCCGTCTCAATTTCGGCTGCGGCATTGTTCACAAACCGACGTTGCTGCTGCTGGATGAGCCGACCGTGGGCGTCGATCCGCAATCGCGCCAGAAGTTATTCGAGATGGTAGAGGCGGAGCGCGACGCGGGTGCCTGTGTCCTGTACACGACGCACTATATGGAAGAGGCGGAGCGCTTGTGTGATTCGCTGGCGATCATCGACCATGGCCAGATCATCGCTCAGGGCACGGTCAGTCAGCTCAAATCGCAGCTGGGCGCTCGCGACGTGCTGCAACTGAACGGCGATTTCCCGGACAGCACCAAGGCTGTTCTTGAAAGCCGTTCGATCAGCGACCTCGAAGTGATCGCGACTGAGGAAGGCATCATCACGATGACGCTGACCGCGGCATCGCAGTACCTGCCGGAGATATTCGCGGCCATTAACGATGCCGACGGCAGCGTCAAGGAAACCAGCCTGCGTAGTCCCAACCTCGAAACGTTGTTCTTGTTGCTGACCGGCAAGGAGCTGCGCGAGTAGTCGTGGCGTTCACAATCGCGACATTTTTAAAGGACCTGGTGCGTTGGCGCCAGGATCCGATGTCATTCCTCATCTGGTTGCTTATCCCGTCCATCATCGCAGTGATCAGACCACCGATCATGAACGGGAT
>JBCAZN010000071.1:0-8840 GCA_038533035.1 Pseudomonadota bacterium | reverse complement strand
ACGCTGGGTCTTTATGTCTACGACTTACTCCAGAAAAAGATTTCCCGCGAACTCTTTCATCACGATGCCTACGATGCAAGGCCAGGATACTCGTCGGCATTTCGCCAAAGGGCCTCGTCGGCATCCCTGATAATCAGGTTCCACTCTTCTTCGTTGTTCACAACACGATCGACGAGGCCCTGGCCTACGCGAGGCACGCCTCGCGCATCCGTGTACCAATGCTGCACGTGTTGTCGGGTGCGCTCGACTATTCCGTAACGTCCGGTTTTAACATTCACTCGGTGAATATCATCCAGGGATTGGCTGCGATCGGAGAACGCCATGAGAATGTAGTCGGGGTCATCATCCAGGAAGTCGACGACATCGGCGTTGTTCTGTCGAATCAGCTCCTTGTTGTCCACGAGGATCTTGCCCTTCATGCTGGACGCGTCCAACGTGTAGATAAATCTCGTGGTGTAGGGGACTCCGCGAAATTTTCGGCTTTGCCAAAGGCCGATAAGCACGCGCTTATCGTTCGCCCATTTGACCCAGCTCGGCTTGACCCCCTCGCCCAACAACACAGCGCGAAGCTTCTCGCCCTTTTTTCCCAACGTAACGACACGCACGCCGTATTGTCCCTGAACGTTCACAATGATCGCGACCTGCTTACCATCCGGGGAGATTGCGGCGTCATAAGCATTTGGTAACGTACCGAACGCGTCGGCAGTTGGGGCGGCCGTCGCCTGGGTAGCAAGGCCCGTTAGAAATACAACGATGATCAGGAAGCGGTGCAATGGCAAGGGACCTGTGAGTTTCAAGGCGTTAGCTTCCACAACCGCCCTTCACTACCACGTGCTTCGTCCTCAAGCACCCAGAGATGTCCTTCTGGCCCTTGAACCACGCTTCGAATCCGCGAGCCCATCTCGTAACGCTCGGCTTCTGCAGCGCTGTCACCGTCGATCTCCACACGAATAATGGCCATCGATGACAAGCCTGAAACCAGCAAATCGCCGTTCCAGTCGGCAAACACGTCGCCACTGTAAGTCATGACGTGCCCCGGTGAGATCGCGGGAACCCATAATTCTGCAGGTGCATCCAGATCCGGACGCGTATCGTGATCGGGAATCGGTCGGCCATCGTAGTGCTCGCCATTCGAGACCAGCGGATAACCGTAGTTGGCGCCCCGCTCTATGCGATTCAGCTCATCGCCATGGCGCGGACCCATCTCAATCACCCAGGGTTGGCCATCGAGATCGAAGGTGATGCCGAGCGGGTTGCGATGCCCTATCGACCAGATCTCCGGATAGACACCGATATCGTCAACAAACGCGTCTTCACTGTAATAGTCAACGAACGGATTGTCGTCAGGTACGGACCCGTCGTCACGTAACCGGACGACCTTGCCGATATTGCTTTGCATGTCCTGCGACGGCGTGAATTTTTGCCGATCGCCCGACGTAATCCACAGGTAACCGTCCTCATCGAACGCCATGCGATGACCGTAGTGCCCATATCCGACCACCTTGGGATACTGCCGCCAAACCACTTTAACATCCGACAACGCGGCGCCACGACCCGTCAAGTCGAGCACGCCGCGTGCGACTGCCGCACCGCGTGTACCGGCTGTGCCAGCCTCGGCATAGCTCAGATAAACGAGACCGCTTTCTTCGAAATTCGGATGCAGCACGACGTCACCCAACCCACCTTGACCGCCGTAGTCGACGTCCGGCACACCCCGTACCGTTCCTTGAGAATTACCGTCCTGGTCAACGATATGCACAGCGCCCTTTTGCTCGGTAACCAAAAAGCGCCCATCCGGCAGGAATGCCATTGCCCAGGGTTCGTCGAACTGTGCGACTTCAGTGAGGTTAAACGGCAGCTCGTCCTGTGCATGTAGCGGCGAGAAGACGAGCAAAGCCGCTGCAATCGTGAAAAACTTTGTCATGATGTGACTTGTCCGTATTTGTGGGTGTTCGTTACCTTATACCAGACGCGTTCTCACTAGTAATATGTTACTAGAAGTTTCTCTTATAACTTATTGAAATAAATAAGTTATTTATCAAACTTTTCTACCCGGTCTATTGGCAACCATGAAAACACTCCTGCTCGTTTTGCTCTCAAATTTCCTGCTCGCGTCCTCCATCTCGACGCACGATGCGTTCTTTGCCGCCATCAGCGAGCATTGCGGCAACGCCTATGCCGGGGAAGTCACGATAGACAATGATCCCAGTGACGCCTTTGCGAACAAGAAACTGATCATGCACGTCCGGCGCTGCAGCGAGACGCAACTGCAGGTGCCGTTTCATGTTGGTGATGATGCATCACGCACCTGGTTAATCACGAAGACCGGTTCCGGTCTGTCGCTCAAACATGACCACAGACACGAAGACGGCTCAGAGGACACATTGACGCTATACGGTGGCCACACGGTCGACGCGGGTTGGGCGCAGGTGCAGTCGTTTCCGGCAGACCAGTACTCGAAGGAGCTTTTCGTCGAGAACGCGATTCCGCAGTCTGTTGGCAATACCTGGCAGATGTATATCTACCCGGATCGATTTACCTACCGAATGATCCGCCAGGGACGGGAATTCCGGGTCGATTTTGACCTGACCAACCCGGTCGAGCCGCCGCCGGCGCCGTGGGGCTACGAGGAGACCGACTAGCTTTACACCAATATCTGTTTTTTCGGTGCAGTCAGGACGAAAATGCTGTAAAACGCTTCGCCCACACTACCCTGTGATTGAGATTTCGATGAATTTAACCCCCCGTTCGCTCCTTGGATGGATTCTCCTGCTGTGGCTGGCAACGCCGGCGCAAGCCGCTGACGA
This sequence comes from Pseudomonadota bacterium, assembly GCA_038533035.1. Taxonomy (GTDB): domain Bacteria; phylum Pseudomonadota; class Gammaproteobacteria; order Steroidobacterales; family Woeseiaceae; genus UBA1847. Next base: position 6,033 of record JBCAZN010000071.1, on the reverse strand, counting down.
TGTCACCGGCATCTGGTCGGTTTTCACGACGACCGATTCCTTCCCGTCTGACAACGGCAATAGCCGCTGGTCCTATTGGCTCGATGCGCAGGTGCGCTATGTCGATCTCGACACCGGTGCCAACCAGGAGGTCTTTCGACCGGCGGTCGGCTATCGGGTGCACGACAATCTGCAGGTGTGGCTCGGTTACGCCCGTCTTCGTACACGAAATGCAGCCGGCTCGGTCAGTCATGAGAACCGCTGGTTCCAGCAGGCCAATTGGACAGTTGGCGAGATGCTCGGTGGCAACGTCACGATGCGTGCACGCCTGTTGCAGCGAAACCCGACAACCGGTGACGATCTCGGCCTCGTTTTTCGTCTCTCGACCAAGTACACACGTGCATTGAATGCGGATGCCAGCAAGACGTTCATCGTTAACCTTGAGCCATTTTTTGACTTGCGTGATACCGATTGGGGCGGCGATGCGCGTTTGTCGCAGGGCCGGCTTTACGCGGGTATGGGCTGGCGCATCAGCGACAAAATGGCGCTCGAAACGGGCTATATGAACCAGTACCTCTGGCGCGATGGACGGCGTAATACCAGCAACCATCTCCTGGTACTAAACCTCAAGGCGAAGTTTTGAAACGAATTTGGCAATGCAGTGCCCTGTCCTTCCTGGCACTGGCCGGATCGCTCAATGCGGTCGCTGATCCGCAGTTCACAGGCGGCATCACGGGCATCTACCAGTACACCGACGAAGACCAGGTTGACGATGAGTTCACATTGTCCGGAGACCTCGTCATTACGCTGGATGCCGGTGGCGGACAGTGGCTGATTTATATCGAAGGCAGCACCCAACCGGATAACGACGGCATTTCGTCGGTGTATCCCACCGCCAATGCAGATGCCGGCTCCGTACTGAACCGCGACGGTGACGGTGGTGTCCAGATTTCGGAGTTTCATTACACTTTCAGCACATCGTCTGCACATACGTTTACGTTCGGATTGATCGATCTGTCCGCATGGCTCGATCAAAGCGCGATCGCCGCCGACGAAAATACGCAGTTCATCAACGGCAGCCTGACGCAGAACGCGACGATCGAATTTCCCGACTACACAATCGGGGGCGCATACCGACGACCTGGTACGGATTCAAAGCCGGAATACACGGTGGTGGTTGCAGGATCAGACGGTATCGCGGATGTTCCGGACCGTTCCTACCAGAATCTTTTGAATCTCACGTCGGACGAGCGCGGTGTGTTTGTCGGTGCGAGTGCCGTCTGGAATCGCGAGCAATGGACTTACGGCGTTGGCGGTTGGTGGCGCTCGGATGATCACCAGGTACTCGGCACGGTCGGCGAGCCGATGGAAACGATCTACGGCGGCTTCCTGAATCTCGACTGGTCGCACGAGGGTCACTCGGTAATGACTCGGATCGGGTCAGCGAAAGAGCGCGTTGCGATTGCCAATCGATTCCTGTCCATCGCCTATCAGCGTGAACTTCCGACGGGCGTTCTGGGAATCGGCATTTCACGAACGGCCGTCGCGAGCACCTTCCGGCAACGCGATCTCGATGACCTGACAGGCGCCGAACTGTATTTCCGTTGGAATTTGGGCGACGGGCGCGGCGAACTTACACCGTCGCTTCAATATGTCGAAAATCCCGGTTTCGACGGTTCCGGGCTTGCAACCCCGTCGTCGGCGACCATCGCCACCTTACGGTTTCACTGGGCTTTCTAGGCATCCGATTTTGCGACGAGATCCGGCGCCCTCGTCGCCTCCATACGTACCCAGTAAGCCGGACAAATTGCTGAAAACGATCCAATAATCCCGGCAATTCGTAGATTGACAGCGTGCATTCGCTCATGTGGGGAATTTTTCCCACTCAGTGAAACGCTTGCACAACGAAATCTATAATATTCCGATTGAAACTAAATCGGATATTCGCATAGTGAATCAGCCTGTCTTCGATAAAGAGGCCACCCGACTCAAGGCGGTGGAGCGCTCTAACCTGCTCGATACCCCTCCAGAACCGGCTTTCGACGCCATTGTACGTCGCACCGCAAACCAGTTTGATGTCCCCATTGCGGTCTTCACGCTGGTGGATACAACCCGTTGCTGGTTTAAATCCAAGGTCGGCGTCGACGTCGATCATGTGCAGCGAGAAATCGCTTTCTGCAATCGGGTGATCACTACCGACGCGCCGCTGATTCTGGAGGACGTAAAATCGCACGAAGAGTTCGCTGGCAACCCCCTGGTCGTCGATTCACCTTATGCAGCGTTCTACGCTGGCGTGCCTGTTCGGTCGGCGGACATGGAGTCCATCGGGACGCTTTGCATCATTGATACGCGCCCACGCACGTTTCCATGGCAGGATTTCGAGCGCTTGCAGGAGTTTGCGGTGTCGATCGAGAAAGAGATCGAAACCAGAAATATTGTTTTATGACGCGAGCTGCATGACGCCAAGCGCAACAAGCGCAGCAACAGTAGCGACGAGCACGAAAATACCCTGGGGATGTCGCAGCTCGACCTGGACTTTCAACATTCCGAACGCACCGACATTTTGCGCGGCTGCCAGGCGCGGCATCAGTCGCTCCTCGATATCTGACTGCTTGTAAACACGCGCCTGAGGGCGGCCAAGAATAACGACGGCATCGCGTGTGGCGATTGCATTGTCATCGTAGCGTACCTCCCGAATCGGACAGCGAGACAATCGTCCGCTGTAGTCTCGAAGTATCAACGTATCGCCGTCGACCTCAATAGACGTGGTCCAGTTGCCACGGCTGGCCCATGCCACCAGTTGAATAACGACAAACAAACCGAGCAGTGGCGCGGCAAGGATAATGACCGCGTCGGGTTTCTCGAAGACGTCGAACATGAAGAAAACGGATAGCATTGCCGCGCCGACGACAAGTCGTACAAGCCACATCGATCGAGCCATCCGTTTTCGTTGTTTCTCGTCAGGTTCCATGTGTAATACGCCATTGTCAGCACTCGCGCTTTCACCGACCAGCGAATCCTGCTGAACGCTTCTGCTAACCGGGCCACGCACCAGTGCCCGATTGATCAGTACGATAAACATGCCCGCAACCAGCGCAAATCCCACATAACTGAGCGCGGTAAATTTAAATCGCTCCTGCCTCGACTTATCGAGAATCTCCTCGAAGCCTTCGGACTCAAGGTCCGACAGCGGTTCGCCCGTTCTTGAGAAGCGACGCACGACATCGTTGTTCCAGTCGCTTACCCAAACGGTGTCACCAACGGCAAGGATGGAAATCGGATCAGCATCCGGCGGCAACGCAACGCGCTCTGCAAAGTTCCAGTCGTCGTCAAAAACATAGATACCACCTTCATTCATGCCGGTGCGCATGTTGTTGACCCACCAGCTGTCCCCTACCCGTGCGAAATGGCTCGGCCAGGTACGCCGCGCAGCGCTCGCTTCGTGCGGCACAACATCTTTGCTGTCGACGATCTCGGCATAGTTGTCTGACTCGGATGTGAGTCGCCGAATCACATGATGGTTAGTATCCGCAACCACCACCTGGCCGTCGTGCAACATCAGTTGATTCGGGAACTTGAAGCCGCCGGCCGGTGCTGCGAGTTCGACGCCTTTCGATGAGTACTTGCGCAGCACATGACGTGTGGTATCGCTGATGTAAACCTCGTCCGTCTGCCAGTCGATAAAGACGCTGTAGGCTGCTTTGAAATCGATGCCGGCTTCACCGAATCGCTCACAGTCCACCGCATTGAGACGGCAACGGAACAGTCCGCTCTCCACGTCTTCAGGGACTATCGATTCGAGGTTGGCTTTCCGTTGATAAGCCCGAATGTTGTCGAGAAAGGTTCGCGGATCAGGGCCGCGACGAAACAACACATCGCCGTTGGAGAAAAACGCAAACCCGCCCAGGAACACATCGACATCGTAGGCGTCGAGATCATGGGTAGCGAGGTAGTTGCCGTACTGGTCGTGCTCAACCAGGTAGTTCTGGATCTGCACGTAATGGCGCCCGTCGGGACTTTTGTTGAGCTCGGCCGGTCCGCCGAAGCTGGCCGCCGTGCCCGATGCCCACATCCACAAGACGATCGCTGCAACCGTCGTTACCAGGACCAGTGAGGCGATAGCGGGATGGATTTCTGAGTTCATAGCGGACCGTTGGCGCCGCAGGCAGCTCCGGCGATTAGCGGCCTAGTCTAGCGGGTTGGGTATTGGCCCGGCGTGTCCCAGATCGCATTGCCGGAGGTCACAATGCTGCTCAACTGCTCAAAATCAAGAAAACCGGCTGTCGGGTGTCAAATTCTGCGAATTATGTCCGCTAAACCCGGCGCGCCAGCTGCTAGATTGGCCATTCTTGCGAAATGATATCGCTGGACTACTAGGTAAAAAGCTATGGATACGGGCATGGACGCTGTGCAACTCGGCCAATTCTCGCCGTTTAACGCGTTTCGAAAGACCAATCTTGAAGACCTCCTGGCCGACATCAGCGTCCAGGAAGCCGCTCAGGGCCAAACCCTGTTCAACAAAGGCGACACCGACAAACAGTCGTTTTACCTGCTCACGGGGACTGTATCGTTGCTCGATGGCGACGAGGTAGTTGGCACTGTCGCCGGCGGCAGCGAGGAAGCCTCCTGCGCCCTCTCGCCGCTGTTGCCGCGCCAGGTATCTGCAGTCGCGTTGGAAGGTGTTCGCTACTTTACGATCGACAGCGAACTGCTCGATACGAAGCTCACTCATCCAGTCACCTTCGTCGCCATTGAGTTCGGCCCCAACCTCGCCAACCTCGTAGATGCCTGTCTGGATGAGTGCGCTACTCCAAACCAAAACGTTCCAGCGAATCCCGCCGCAAAACATCCAGACTATTTTCATGCGCTTGAAGCGCGTCGATTACCAAGCCGGTCATGTCGTCGTTCGCCAGGGCGAGAAAGGCGATCACTTCTATCTCATTCGCAAAGGCCGCTGCATGGTCACGCGCGAAACGCCAGCCGGGAAGGAAAACATCGATCTTGCGGACCTCGGCGTCGGCGCGTCGTTTGGTGAGGAAGCGCTAATCTCCGACGAGGCTCGCAACGCCACGGTCACAATGCTGACCGATGGCATCCTGATGCAGCTCAACCGGGACGATTTCCAGTCATTGCTGAATGAGCCGCTGATAACCGCGCTGACGTCCGAAGAAGCGGATGAAGCCGTGCGCCATGGCGGCAAATGGCTTGATGTCCGGGTGCCGAGCGAAATGAAGGCCGGTAGCAAGGAAAACGCTACCAACCTGCCGTTGTACATGCTGCGCCACAAACTGGACGTTCTGGATCGGCGAACGCCGTATGTCGTTTACTGCGACACGGGCCGACGTAGCGCGGCTGCCGCGTTCATCCTGAGCCAACGCGGTTTCGAGACAGCGGTTCTCAAAGGCGGCCTGAACCAAAGTAGTCTCTAGTAAGGACGCCGGCAGGAATCTCAGGCCCTCAAGCCCTGCCGAACAGTATCCAGCGCCTCCGTATGAGCGGCCAGCGAGACCTCGCTGTCGCCATGACCGGCGATTCCCAAGCGCTGCAATAACGGATAATCAGCACCTGACACTGGCTCGCTCGCCGTTTCGGCTTGTAGCAGAATTTTCGCGGCGCACAGGACTTCAGCCAGCGTGGCGTCTTCCTGCAGTGGCGGATCCGATTCAAGCTGGAGTTCCATCGCCGTAATCAGACTCTCTGACATGTTCCAGCTCTCGGCGATCGCCTTGCTGATGGTGGGATGCCAGTCAGCAAGGACCTGCTCCAGTTCAGCGTCGTCCGCAAGGCCGCGCTCGATAGACTTGAGCATAATGTAGAGACGACCGACCACGCTCAGCAGCCCGGTCAGGAGTGCCTCATTGGCATTGAGTTTGGTGTATTCCCTGGCAATGACATGACAGCGTGCCGCCACCTCGATGCTCTCGACCCAGATCGCCCGGAGGGTATTCTTCGAATGCTGGGTCAGGCCTGCGTTGCGCTCGACCTGGCGCATCGCGAATGTCATGACAGAACTCTGCTCAAGTCTATCGAGCGCGGCCTTGCGGACGACGCTGA
>JBCAZN010000070.1:0-8924 GCA_038533035.1 Pseudomonadota bacterium | reverse complement strand
TCATGAAGGTCCTGAACGTAGTCTGGTAGCCTCGCGGGTGCAATTCAACAATGGAGTCGTTGAAGCAATTTTTGAAGATGCTCGTCAAACGAGACGTCCTGGTAGCGATCACTCTGGCACTCCACCTATCTATGTCGATGATGCTGTTGGTGTCGGCACGGCGATTCTCCTCAATTTCTTTGACGACGCGAAGATTGAGACGGTAGTCGACAAGACTGCGAGCGGCTCAGCCGCACACGGTGTGTCGTATCAGTACTTCTCTCTTCAACTAAAGAAATCTTCTTTGCGAGAGCACCTCGTGTCAGTGAATATCACGAGGGATAGTACTGACGCTCAGCATGTGGTGTTCGATTATGGACGTACTTACAAGTTCCCGAATTACTATTCGCTCCAGAGGCTGCCAGGCACTACCTTTCATGTGCTGATCGAACGAAGTCGAGCTCCGAACTACAACGTCGGTTCGATCATCCGGCCAAGTGTTTCTGCTCGTGGACCTCTGCCAATACAGTTAACTAGCAGTGGTACCGGGGTCATCGCAGAGTTCGGGCCGGTAATCGGATACGGTTTGGCTGGATTCAGTTTTGGCGACGAGGAAGTCGGCTACGCGATCAGCAACAGTGCGAATGCGGGTCATCCACCGCAGGCTTTCAAAACCCTAGACGGAGGTGCGAGCTGGCAAGATTTGCCTGTTTCGGCGGATTGGGTGCCAAGAGGCATTCACTTTCGCACTCGAACTGAAGGCTATCTGATATTGCGGTTCAACCCGGTCGGTCACTCGATGCAGAATATTCGTGGCTGTGGTTTGCTGCGCACCGTCGACGGCGGACAAGTCTGGGAGGAGGTTAAGACTTCTGAATGCGATTGCTTTCTCGGCCCCATGAATTTCAGTAGGGATGACGTTGGGTACGCCTATGTTTGGAGCAAACGCAGTCAAAGTGGTTGGCTCTGGCGTTCGATAGATGGCGGACGTAGCTGGTCTAGCTGGATTGAGTTGCCGAAATCCCAGGCTGGCGTTAGCCGAATTGAGGTGATTGATGATGATGTCATTCTGGTCCCCCAGCTCGGCGTGTTCCCGCTAAGCACGGGGATTCTCGTCGTCAGCGCTAACGGCCAACTACGAAACCCAATTCACCTGAACTACCCGCGCGTAAAACAACTACGCTTTGCTTCGCGGGATATCATCTTTGCAGTCGTGTCGGACGAGCTTGGCAATTACTTATTGCGGACGGTCGATGGCGGCCGGACCTGGACTCGCGTATTAGAAGGATCAGTCGGATTGGCCTATGTGACTTCAAGAGACGAGATTGGTGTCCTAGTGTCTAAAGGTAGAACCGATAAATCTGACATCGCTTCGCCGGTATCCTCATTTGCATACACAGCAGATGGCGGAAATACTTGGATCGAAGGCCCGACCACTGACCTTAGCCCATACCTTCGCGACAATTTTCAAAAGCTCAACGATGGAACGGAATTGAACCTGACCGATCATGCCTTATTGAGCGTCAGACTCGAGGAGTAACTGGCCACAGAGTCGAGCCCTTATTCGCGGACCTCTCGTGACCGGCAGCTTCTGGCCGTAAGCAGAAGTTCGCCAGGATTGAGATAGAATGACGGCTGATGACCCGAAGCAGCCGTTCAAATCTTACGGAAAATTAGTCAATGCTTGTCTCTTTGGCACGAATCGATTGCGCGAATATTGAGGACTGGGACTCGTTTCATGACGAGTTCAATCGAGTCTTCGCGTTTCCCGATTTCTACGGTCGAAATATGGATGCGTGGATTGATTGCATGACCAGCATCGATGCCCCGGACGACGGAATGAGTGGTATTCATTGCGAGAAAGACGGTTTCTTGACCATCGAGCTGGAAAACGTGAACGAGTTGCGGGGAAATCGAATTGAATACTTCGAAGCAGTTGTTGACTGTGTCGCTTTCGTAAATTGGAGGCGTATCGAAACCGGTGATAAGCCCGTGCTCGCGCTCTCGTACTATCGAACAACTGAGTGACTGCTTGTGGCCGGTAGCAGCCCGTCGCGAAGAATGTGAACGAACGACTGCTTTCCGTGGGAGCGGACGTTGCCGCGGAAACATCCTCGAATCTACTTTAACTTTCGCGAATAGCGTTCTTCCGCGGAAGAATGACTGTCCGCTCTTGGCCGGTAGCAGCCGTCCAGGACACTTGAAATACAATAACGGCTACTGACCCTTAGCGGATGTTGAGGATGTCTGAAGACTATGCTTGATCAATTGAAAAGAATTGGCATCGGCTTGTTGGCTATGGTCGCGGTTTCGATTGGTCTGGCGTTCTTGCCGGCCTTGTTTCCGTTCGCGCCCTCGCATGATCAGTTTTTTCTTTCACAGCCACTACCAACAGTAGAACAGTCTCTAATGATGGTGGTAGCCGCTTTCGCTGGAGCTTGTGTCGCGAGAGTGCCTTTCGTCTTGCCAGCGATTCTTTATTAGGTCGCAGGCACTTGCTACGTCTTTTACGTGCTAATGCTGATCGCCGAACCGGCAGGGCCGGTTTTATACGTCGAAATAGCGGCCCGGAACTCGATTGGCGCGGGCGTCGGATTGATCGCCGCGGCACTAGGTGCGCACTGTGCGCGCCCCGAGGATACCGCCGAAGAGGAAGGCAAGCCCGATGCCAATAAAGTGCCACACATGGGCGCTAATTGTGGCACCAGGCTTGCTGCCCTTCGGTTATCTAACAAACTGACAGGTTGTCAGTCGTGCTGGACCTGATATGCCTGTGCCGCAAACACGTCTTGTGAATTCCCGGCCGATGTCGCTGTATGCGTCCTCGGCGCCAACACGATCCGACGAATCGTACTCGCCGTCGCCGCCGGAAGTCTCATCGTCCTGCTGCGCGCTACGTGGATCATCGTCGGCGCATTCGGGGCGGCCGTGCTGTGGATCAGGATTGAAATAACTTTGCGGTGTGCCTGGCGCCTCTTGTTCCCGTGTTGACTGCGGGAAGGTTTTCGTCGCTACGGTTTCACCGCTGCTGTTATCGATCCTCACTGTATACGGAGAATTCGCCAATCGCGTCGTCCCGTTTGATAGCGCCTGACGGAATTCGCTCGTCTGTGTTCGCGTTCCGCCAAAGGTCAGACCGCCGCCACGGCGACCGGCCGTTATTGAAGCATTCAGACTTTCGGAAAGTCCTACAGCAATGCTGTGCTGCTGATGGTTAGTTATTTGAAACGAAGGATCTGAAATCGTCACGTGGTACCAAAGGTTGCCGATCGAGCTGTTTGTGGGGTCGGTCAGCGCGAACTGCGCACTACCATTCACCATCATTTGTAATCGCATGTTGGGATCGGCAATAAAGCCATTCCATGCCCGGGCCATTCCCATTGCGGAGTTCTGCTCGATATTCCCACAGCTAACGCACTTTACGTGATCAAGGTCCGCTGGCGGTGTGCATTCATCGGCATGTGCCGCAAGCGAGGTTCCGAGAACCAAAAGAGTAGTAGCGATTTTCATTGTAGGCCCCCCGCGAGTGCCACAATTTCGTTATCGATCTCGCGATCAGTTAATGAATGAGCGCTACGAACGCTCGTTCGATAAAGTTCAGCGACGCTGTAGGGAACGTCGTAATCGCGGTCAACAAGTTCAGCAATGGCTACGGTCTCAAGTGCAATCGTGCGATCAGACAAGCCGCCGGAGTAAATTGATAACCAACCGAGCAGCGGGCCCGGTTTTCCAGAAAGCTCACTGGACCTGCGTGCAAAGTAATACGCCTCAAATGGCGACTCGCCGTAAATAATGCGAGCTAATGCTGCGGCGGCCACTGCATCATCGTGCGCCAAAGGAACTAGCGCATCGGGGTGATACTGCATATAGGGATGCATGCCGTAGTCTTCCCAGCAAAGGAGCTGCGAGCCGTCATACAACGTTACTTGCGTGCATGGCGTCGTGTCCGCTGGATCACGCCACGCTCGCAGGACGTACATGCGCTCGTTAATTTCGCGATCAGTCACAGCCGCGGTGCTGTCCGATGCTGTTATGGCTGGTTCTGGTTTCGAGATGGGTTGCGCTGGCCAAATCTCATCCGGTTGGTACTGATTAGCCGGTTCTGCAGCGTGCCTCGCCAGCGGTTGTTCGTCGGCGGTGTTATAGATGCGATTCCAGATGCCTCCACTTACCAGAACTAGAATCAACGCGATCGCAAAGTAGGTTTTAATGTTGTTCAAACCAAGTACCCCCTCGGTCGTATGTGGGAAAGTTATAACTCTTATAGACCAGCGTTTCATGTTTAACAGCCGCATTGGCACAGCGATAACTCGGCTTTATGGCAAGAAATGGCAAGAAATGCGACAAAACCGTGCTTTTGTCCCAAGAATGTAAACTTTTGGTTGCTTTGGCCGAAACCTGTCATTCCAGCGTTTCGAGGTAGGACGACTGCTACTGGCCCACAGCGGCCGCTCGCTTTTTTCTTAACTAGATGGGTCGTTCATTCCTTACTTTCTTGCGATCGTCGCTGGAATACTGGCTTCCGGATATCTCGCTTTCCGTAGATAGGCGATCTTGACTGACCTCTTTTGGCCGTAAGGCGACAGTCAGCTGGTCTGAGGTAGAATGACGGCTACTGACCCACAGCGGTCACTGCATAATCTTCTGGCCGTGTTTTAGATTGACACCAAATGGGGTTCGAACAGTTTGGGAATACTTGAATTTGTCCAGGTCTTGGTAGCAATCATTCTCGGATTGGGAATGGCTGAACTGCTCAGGGGCTACGCTGACTTTCTCAGACCAGGAGATCGCCAGTTCAGCGGCCTTCTCTTCGGGTTTTCACTTTGGCTGTTTCTCGCACTTATCCAGTTTTGGTGGTTCGGATGGCGATTTTCCGCGGTGACAACCTGGCATTTTTACGATCTTCTTTTTTATCTTCTCGGACCAACAATACTGTTCGTACTAACCCGCCTCGCGTTTCCGAATCCAACGGAATCGCAAGATCTGGTTGCATACTATTCCAAGATGGCAGGTCGATTGTGGAGCCTGGTTGCAGCGTTCTACGTTTACGCGATCGGTACGAATGTCTTGCTCCTCGATGTCGCGATTTGGTCGGTTGGCCCCGCAAGTCAAGCAATTCTCGTTGCATATGCGGGTATTTGTTCAAGAGTCGAAAATCGCTATCTTCACGGCATAGGAGTCGTTCTACTGATAACACAACTCTTGTGGAGAGGACTCACGAGTGTTGTTGCAATCTAGAATGTGCGCACGTCATAGTTACACCGAACGTCCGCTTCTGGCCGATAGCAGACTGTTACTACTTCCCTAAAGCAGACGTTTGAACGGCAAGTTTCGGGAAAAGCAGCCGCTCAGACTCGGTGCGAAGTAAGAGTCAGGACTATCCATACGTACTCCGGACGGGTCAGGGTGCAACAGCCTCGGACACTGTCTGTCAGATCAAGCGTGAGCTAAAACACTTAATTCAGGTCCGGTTGCGCCCTTAGTCCACAATCGCTTCGGTAACGATGGCAGCGAGTTTGCCGGGCAAATCTGTTGGTCCAAGCACCATGTAAACGAACGTCAGATCCTCAGACGGTGCACTCCACGACACAGTACCTGCGGCACCGCCCCAACCAAACGCGCCTTTAGGCCTCGGGTCTTTGGACAGCTCGGGATTCAAATTCATGCCAACGGTATAACCCATCCCCAATCCGGAAACGCCCTTGCCACTCTTATCAAACATGTTGCCGATCTTGTTGCTGCTCATCAGCTCAACAGTCTCTGGCTGTAAAATTTGCTGACCAAACAGCGTGCCCTTGTTCACCAGCATTTGTTCGAAATGCATAAAGTCTCTCGCCGAGCTGTAAAGACCAACTGACCCTGAAAAGTAGTAAGGAGACTTGATGTAACGACCTTTGTCATTCGGACTAACAGGCACTCGGTGCTCCTTGCCGTCTGGCAAATTCCAATGCGTATCTTTCATATCCAGCGGGTCAAAAATGCGCTCCTGGACAAACTCGTTAAACGGCTGCTCTGAGGCGATTTCGATAATTCGTGCCACGATGTCCAGACCGACCGTACCGCTATACGCCCATTTCGTACCCGGCTGAAAGTCCAATGGATCTTCTGCCACACGCGGCGCAAAGCTTGCGAGCGTTTCTGTGTTACTTCTCTCAAGCTTGGAAGCTGAAGTACCCGGCCCGCCGGTATGAAGGCCGGCGGTATGGGTCAACAGATCGTGGATCGTGATCGGTCGACTTGCCGGGACTAAATCCACCTCGACCGGTTTTTTGTTTTTCTCCAATTCCTGGTAGTAGGCAATCACTTCTACCCTTTTCTCCTCGGAAAGACTGTCCCAGTTTTTCGCCAGCCATTCTTCGTCGTACTTGTTGGTCTCGCCCTCGTCACCCTTACCTTTTTTGCTTTTCGTGTCCTTGTCCGATTGCACAGGCACCGCGACTTGCATGTCTTTGAATTCAGGAATGTATTTTTCGACAGGGTCATCCGGGCTTATCACCCCTTCCTCGATCAATATCATCGCCGCCACACCAAGAATCGGCTTGGTCGAGGATGCCATAGCGAACAGCGCGTCTTTCGGCATCGGCGCCATGGTCGTAGGATCGATGACGCCATGCGCCTCGTGATACACCACTTTGTTACGTCGAGTAACGCCAACCACAACACCGTTCACGCGGCCGGCATCGATGTGCTCCTGAATGACTTCATCAAGTTTTTGCAGTTGCTCGGATGACATGCCAACGTCCTCTGGAACTGCATGCGGTAGTTCCGCGGCAGACACGCTAAACGAAGCGATCAGAAAGCAGCCAATAACAATTAATTGATTTTTCATAACGAGTCCCATTGTTTTGCAAGTTACAGACATTGGAATAATTCTTGGTCGAGTGGTTATTGGCCACTGCTCCGTTGAACACTCAGTACAACCAACGACTTTGCGGGCAAGGTCAGCCGTAGATAATCATCTTCAATACTGACACTTATCGGCATCGGTCTAACGGCATTCGACGTAGCGAAAGTATTGTGGGAGTCAATTTCCTCGCCGGTCAGCACCCGTCCACTGACATCGTGGCTTGCAATTCCATTGACACGCGCGGCCAGTGAAACGTCCGTGTCAGGAGAAAGATTCACCAGGGAGACTGCCAGGTCGCCGCCTTTGCTAATGGCCGCAGAGGCAGAAACCATCGGAATGGATATGTCGCCGTCCGACACACTTGGCACGTCACCGCTATCAACCGGAACGGCAACCGCATCATGGAACAGCGTATGCATTTCGTACACGTGATAGGTCGGCGTCAGCAGCATTTCTTCGCCGTCGGTCAGGATCATGGCCTGCAGTACATTCACCATCTGGGCGATGTTGGTCATCCGAATGCGGTCTGCATAGCGGTGAAAAATATTGAAGTTAATTGCGGCGACCAGCGCGTCGCGAATCGAATTCTGCTGACGCAGAAACTTGCCGTTGCTGCCTTCCTCAACGTCGTACCAGCTGCCCCACTCATCGACGTATACGCCGATTCTTCCTTCAGGATCGTTTCTGTCCAACACGGCGATATGGCTGCGCAGATAGTTATCCATCTTCAGCGTTTCGGCGAGATGCGCAAACCATTCGTCTTTCGAAAAGCCTGTAGCGTCGCCCTTGTCGACCCAGTTTTCCGTCACCATCGTGTAGTAGTGGATGCCGATGCCATCGATCTTGCTACCAATTTGCGAGATCTCATCGGTCCAGGCCGTGTCCAGGTGATACCCGCCGCTGGCAATTTTCTTTGGCGTGTTGTTCGACGGCGCTTTTAGAAACGTTGTATAGCGCCGATAAACATCGGCGTAATATTCGGCTCGCATGTTGCCGCCGCACTTCCAGTTTTCGTTGCCAACGCCCCAGAACGGGACTTCCCAGGGTGCCTCCCGGCCATTGGCACGACGCAGCTCAGCTAACGCAGAGTCGTTGTCGGCCGTGATGTACTCGAGCCACTCCGCCATTTCTTTGGGCGAGCCGCGACCGACGTTGCCGACAATGTAGGCATCAGCGCCCAACATTTCTGCCAGATCAAAAAACTCATGCGTACCCACGGCGTTGGATTCTTCGACATCGCCCCAGTTCGTATTGATCCGTGTCGGTCTCTCCTCCCTCGGACCGATGCCGTCCTTCCAGTGATACTCTTCGGCGAAACAACCGCCCGGCCAGCGAATATTCGGAATCTGCAGTGCTTGCAACGCCTCAACAACGTCGCGTCGGAATCCTCGTATATTCGGGATTTGAGATTCTTCGCCCACCCACAGTCCCTGGTAGATACCGTGTCCGAGGTGCTCGGCAAACTGTCCGTAGATGTGCCGGTCGATAACAGCGCCAGGCGCATCCGCCTGAATCGAAATCTCAACGTCGGTATCGGCCAACGACGACAGTGAAAGGCAGACCACGGGTGCAAGAACGAGAAGTCTGAAAATTGTCATTGACTAATCCTTGACAGAAAAAAGGGCAGCTCGAAGGCTGCCCTTTTCAATCTACCGAATCGACTGCTACGGCATTCCGTCGTAACTCACCTGAATGCTGTAGGTGGTTGGGTAAGGAATCAGCCCGGCAGTTTCAATCGATGTTCCGGGAAAGTACATACCATCGAAGTCTGTGACGTTATCCACGGAAAACGCGACATCCCAGGCGCCTCGTCTCGCACCAATGTTGATTGACAAGTTCTCAAACTTCTCTGCCGCTGGTACGAATTCGGTAGCGGTCAGGTCGAACGCGTTGACTCCATCCGGCTTGTCGCGAGTGACGTAATTCGCGGATACAAACAACTCCCAATCGCCGCCCAGTTCCTGGTCATAATTGATGCCGATATTGTGGGTCGCGGGAGAATAGTTATAGAGGTCCCCTCCCACGACAACGGCCGGTATGTACCCGACGACTTCCGGAGCAGTCGGTATTTTCTGTACCTCGGTATCGGTGAACGCAC